>DASTFG010000095.1:0-5792 GCA_035708785.1 Anaerolineales bacterium | reverse complement strand
AAACCATGAGTGAGCGAGTTGGAACCATTACGTGGATTAGCGGGCCCGTGGTCCGGGCACGCGGGTCTCGTAATATCGGTATGCTTGAGCTGGTCGAAGTTGGCGAGGAACACCTGGTGGGTGAGGTTATCGGTCTGGATGGCGACACGATCACGGCGCAGGTCTATGAAGAAACATCCGGGATGCAGACCGGCGCGCCTATCTTTGGTACAGGCTTGCCCTTGTCTGTTGAACTGGGGCCAGGGCTCATCCAGAGTATTTATGATGGCGTGCAACGCCCGCTTCCATTGATTGAACAGGCGATGGGTTCGTTTATCAGCCGCGGCGCACGTTTCGACCCAATCAGCCGCGAGAAGCGCTGGAAGTATGAATCGAAAGTAAAGGTCGGCGATGAAGTCAAAGGCGGCGCGATCCTTGGCATCGCCATGGAGACAGAAACCTTCGAACACCGCGTCATGGTTCACCCGGATGATGCCGGCACGATCACCTGGGTTGCCACGCCTGGAGAGTATACCGTCACGGAACCCATCGCCAGGCTTAAATTTGGCAAGGAAGAAAAGGAATTGACAATGCTTCAGCGCTGGCCTGTTCGCAGGTCGCGCCCGTTTGTTAGGCGCCTCGGACATAGAGTCCCATTGATTACAGGTCAACGCATTTTGGATACATTCTTTCCTGTCTCCAAAGGTGGCGCGGCAGGGATTCCGGGTCCATTCGGCTCGGGCAAGACTGTCACCCAGCACAGCATCGCCAAATGGGCCGACGCACAGGTGATTGTTTACATTGGGTGCGGCGAACGCGGCAACGAGATGACCGAAGTGCTGCAGGAATTCCCGCATCTTGTGGACCCGAGAACCGGTCGTCCCTTGATGGAGCGTACCGTGCTAATCGCGAATACTTCCAATATGCCTGTGGCCGCGCGCGAAGCCAGCATCTACACCGGCATTACAATTGCAGAGTATTACCGCGATATGGGTTATAGCGTTGCCCTGATGGCCGATTCGACTTCTCGCTGGGCAGAGGCGCTGCGCGAAGTTTCGGGCCGCCTGGAAGAGATGCCGGCCGAGGAAGGATACCCCGCATACCTGGCAGGCCGTCTTGCAGAGTTTTACGAGCGAGCAGGCTATGTCGAAAATTTGAACGGAACCGAGGGATCGGTGAGCATTGTGGGCGCGGTTTCTCCTCCGGGCGGTGACTTCTCGGAGCCGGTGACGCAGCATACGAAACGCTTCATCCGCTGCTTCTGGGCGCTGGATAAATCGCTGGCTTCTGCACGTCACTTCCCTGCGATCAACTGGCTGGATAGCTACAGTGAATATATCGAAGATGTCGCCGATTGGTGGCGCGAGAAGGTCGGCAAGGATTGGTACGCGATGCGGAATCGCGCGATGGAATTGTTAAGCGAGGAAAGCCGCTTGTCGCAGATCGTCAAACTGGTCGGTCCAGATGCCCTGCCTTATGCCGAGCGGATGGTCCTTGAAACGACCCGCCTGATCCGGGAGGCTATATTGCAGCAGAATGCCACGGATCCTGTGGATGCTTATTCACCCGTCGAGAAACAGATTCGCATGCTCGAGCTGGTGCTCTATTTCCATGAGCGCGGCATGAACATCATCAGACGGGGAGCGCCCATTTCAGTGATCCATGATTTGCCCGTCGTGGATACGTTGATCCGTATGAAATCCAGTGTTCCAAATGATGATTTGAGCAAATTTGACGATGTTCAGAAAGCAATTGACGAACAAATGAGTCAATTAGATGCGGAGTACAGATGAGTGATGTAACAGTACTTGGCGGGCAGGAGGTCATAGGTGTTGGCCGCATCGAAGGGCCAATCCTGATCGTGGAAGGCGCTACAAACGTCAGCTACGATGAAGTTGTGGAAATCCGAGATTCGAGAGGCCACCTTCGGCGTGGACGAGTGCTCGAGGTCGGAGAAGGGATGGCGGTCATCCAGGTGTTTGCCGGTTCCACCGGCTTGTCCATCGATGGAACCCGTATCCGGTTTTTGGGGAATACGCTTCACGTGCCGGTCGCCGAGGAGATGTTGGGGCGCATCTTTGATGGTCTGGGCAACCCCATCGACGGCGGCCCGCAACCCCTCACCGATCGTTACGCGGATGTAAACGGCCAGCCCATCAACCCCACGGCGCGGATCTACCCGCGTGATTATATTCAGACAGGCATTTCGACCATCGATGGGCTGAACACACTCCTGCGTGGCCAGAAACTTCCCATCTTCTCCGGCGCGGGCATGCCACACGACCAGCTTGCAGCGCAGATCGTACGCCAGGCGACCCTTGGGAAGCCAGCCGGCGCGGAAGCAGATGCCGAAGCCGAACAGTTCTCCATCGTGTTTGCGGCCATGGGCGTGAAAAATGATGTTGCGGATTACTTCCGGCGTTCGTTCACCGAAAGTGGAGCGCTGACGCGCGTTGCCATGTTCCTGAACCTGGCGGATGATCCTCCTGTGGAGCGTATCGTGACTCCTCGAGTCGCGCTGACATTGGCCGAGCATCTTGCCTACGACCTCGAGATGCATGTGCTGGTGGTGCTCACGGATATGACCAATTACGGCGAAGCCCTGCGGCAGATTTCGAATATACGCGGCGAAGTTCCGAGCCGTAAAGGCTATCCCGGTTATTTGTATAGCGACCTCGCATCCATGTACGAGCGCACAGGTCGTATCCGCACAAGCAAGGGCTCGATTACGCAGATTCCCATCCTGACGATGCCCAATGACGATATCACGCATCCTATGCCTGACCTGACGGGTTACATCACCGAAGGACAGATCGTACTCGGGCGTGAGCTCTCTTTTGCGGGCGTCTATCCGCCCGTGACTGTGCTTCCGAGCCTTTCTCGTTTGATGAAGGATGGTATTGGCAAAGGCCGCACACGCGAGGACCAGCCCCGCTGGGCCGCCCAGCTCTATGCTGCTTATGCCAGAACGCAGGATGTGCGGGCGCTGGCCTCCGTGATCGGAGAGGAAGAATTAAGCGATACCGACCAGAAGTATCTCAAGTTCGGCCGCGCCTTCGAGCAGGAGTTTGTCAATCAGGGCTTCACGGAGAACCGGTCGATCGAAAGAACGCTCGAGATCGGTTGGAAGCTGCTTTCCATGTTGCCCAAGACCGAGCTAACACGTGTTACCCTGGAAGAGATCGCACAATATTATAAGGGTGAAGATGCCACAGATTAGCGTTGCTCCTACCCGTACGAATCTCATTCGCCTAAAGAAGGACCTGCGCTTTGCGCGGGAAGGTTATGAAATCCTTGACCGCAAGCGTGAGGCCCTAACAGGTGAGCTGGTCCGTGTGGCGAAGGAAGCTGATGCGGTTCAGAAGGAAGTGTGGGCGCTGCTTCAAACTGCTTACGATGCCATGGAAAAGGCGCGGCTGGTCATGGGCAGTGATCACGTAGAATGGGCGGCTCTCGCCGTGAACAAAACGGTGGACGTCCACCTCAAGCTGCGTGGGATCATGGGCGTGGCCATTCCTATGATCACCGCAAGCGGCGAGCCGCCGAAATTGCTCTACAGCCCGGGCGACACGGCTGCTGTTCTGGATGAAGCCAGCACTGCATTTCGCGATGTTCTGCTGCGGATCTCCCAGCTTGCCATGCTCACGGCGACAGTATGGCGGCTGGCGAACGAACTGCGCAAAACCCAGCGCCGCGTCAATGCACTTCAGCACATTTTTATCCCACAGTTCCAGGATACGATTGCGTTCATTGTCAGCTCTCTGGAAGAGCGGGAACGTGAAGAAACTTTCCGCTTGAAATGGCTTAAGACAAAACTGACGAAGCCGACCGTGAGAATCCATCACTATGAACTTGGACAGAGTGACTTTGGTGGCTGAGTGACGCCGCAGCAATAACAATTCGATGAGTCGGGAAGGATCATAACTATGCAGATCGGCGTATTGGGTACGGGAGTGACGGGGCAAACCATTGGCACCAAGCTCATACAGCTCGGGCATGAGGTTATGCTGGGGTCGCGCGACGAAGCCAATCCCCCGGCGGTGGCCTGGGCCAAGGACGCAGGGCAGCATGCCCTATATGGAACCTTCAAAAATGCCGCCGAATTCGGCGAGATTATTTTCAACTGCACGCTGGGGTCGGCTTCTCTCGACGCCCTGCACCAGGCGGGCGAGGAGAGTCTCAAGGGAAAAATTTTGGTCGATACCGCCAACCCCATTGACCGTTCGACGGATCTGTGGACGCTTACCGTATGCAATACAGATTCACTGGGCGAACAGATCCAGCGGGCATTTCCAGAAACCAGGGTTGTCAAGACCCTGAATACTGTCAATGCGAATGTGATGGTCGATCCCGCCAAATTGCTGGAGAAAACGCATATCTTCGTCAGCGGAAATGACATCGAAGCCAAGGCGGTGGTCGTCAGGATTCTGCGCGACTGGTTCGGTTGGAAGGAAATCATCGATTTGGGGAATATCACGACTGCACGGAGTGTGGAAATGTATGTACTGCTCTGGCATACTTTGAGGAATGCCATCTCTTCCCAAAGGTTCAACATCAAGGTCGTGACTTCGTAAAACACAGGGACATCATCAATAAGAAACACGGGGTCTCCATGGCATCTCCGTGTTTTTTTATCTGGACCAATTGGCGGTGTTCTATCTCTTCCGGTGGTTTTCAGGACTCAGCTCGCGCGGCTCCACCATACCCCAGCGGCTCGCGCCCAGGTACAGGATGTCGAGAATCAAGTCGTTGTATGCGATACCTTCTGCTTTGCTCTGCAAACAAAGATCACTGTAGTCAGGGGTCAGGCCCGGCAGCGTGTTGATTTCCAGCAGGCGCGGGTTACCGTCTTCGTCGAGACGGATGTCTGTGCGGGAAACATCCAGCGCATAAAGCAATTGGTGGGCGCGCAGGGCAAAGTATTTGAGTTTCTTCTCAAGCTCAGGTTCGACCTCCGCCGGGCAGATATAACCTGGAGCACCCTCTTCACCCACATCTTTTGATTTTGCTGCCTGGCTGTATACCAGCGGCGTCACGGAGCGACTGCTGTCCAGCTCTAGTACCGGGAAGCGATGGAAGCCGTCTTTTTCGTACCATTCGGGATGGCGCGAGTACAGCTTTGCATCCTCGCGTCCCATGATACCAACGGTGAACTCTCGGCCAGGCAGGAAAGTCTCGACGAGTGCAGGCTGGTGATAGGTATTGATAATGTACAGAACGCGCTCGCGCAATTCAGCCTCGTTGTTGACGATGGCGTTCATATCCACGCCCATACCGGTGCCTTCACGAGCAGGTTTGACAAACAGGGGATATCTAAGATCGAGCCGCAGGGTCTCATCGCCCGCCAGGAACTCCTGGAAGGGGGCTACGGGCAGGCGCCGGTCACGCCAAATGCGTTTGGTCAGGGTCTTATCCAGGGAAATGCCATTGGTGAGTACGCGCGAGCCTGTGTAGGGGATTTGCAGAAGTTCCAACAGGGCGGGGACTTGTGCCTCACGAGCATCGCCGCCAAGCCCTTCGGCGATGTTGAAGCAGATATCGGGTTTTTCCTGTCGGAGGGCGAAGGGCAGTTCCCTATCAGCCTGGATAAAGACCGTTTGGTGGCCATCGGATTCGAGGGCGGCACGGATGGAGTCGATCGTCTCTATGTGATCAAAATCGGCGAAGGCATCCGGCGGGACGCCATCCGGCTTTGGATGTGATTCATCCTTGATATTTGCCAGGACCGCGATCTTCCAGTACCTTTTCATGCGACGACTGGGAGGCTTGTCTTCTCCATAAGCAGGCATTTTTTCTCCTGAGTACATAAAATA
>DASTFG010000094.1:0-8842 GCA_035708785.1 Anaerolineales bacterium | reverse complement strand
TCGGCGACTAGCTGCTTCAGAGCGGGAAAGACAAATTGTTCGAACCTCGCCGGACCGATAAAACCCGGCGAGCCGCCCATTTCATGGATCGTAATAAAATCTGCGCCTGCGTCTCGATAGGCTTTTGCGACATGAGAGAGAAAAGAGGAAAGATGCTCGAGCGCGGCATGAACCGAATCTGGTGCCCGCTTCATCTCGACAAATAAACCACCTGGCTCGATCAGATATAAAAGCAGCGTGTAAGGACCCGGGATTACTCCACTGATCACAAGATGATCACCAACATCTGCTTTCAACAATCGTAGCGCTTCACAGATAAGCGGTATTCTGCCTCTGCGAATAAAATCCTCGTTCTGAAAATAAGCGATATTCAGATATTTCGTAGAAGCAAACAAGGGCTTTGCAGGCTGAGGGAATTGATCTTGTTCCGCTTCGTAATAATTCAATACTGCGCCCAGGGCCTCGGCAGGTGCACAGAGATCCAAAGGCAGCGCGGCCGAAGGCATCCCCGTTAATCGAAACGTGCTCGCCGCGGCTCTTGCCAGTTTCCCCGCATCCCCGTGGACCTCAGGAAGAACAAGCCCTTCGCTCTGCAATCCCTCCGTCGTGATATGGATCAATCCACTGAACGCTGGAGGAGCTGGTTTTTTTTGTCCACCTAACAGGGCCAGGATGTCTGCACGGGGGGAATTCATAAATATTGGGCGCGTCAGCCTGCCTCGGTTAATGGGCTCTTGTGGAAGAGACGGTATCTTAATTCTTTGTCGAGCGGATACAAGGGGAGCAGGTCAATCCGATATCCCTTGCCCGCATAGGCTTGCATGAGAGGCGGGGCTTTTTTGAGGACCGCACGGTCATAGTTCAGTGGCAGAGTCATTAACTCTGCAATGGCGGGATGTGGGTACTTTCCCTTGATGCGATGGTAAATCCGGAACTCCAATTGCCACGCATCCAATTCGCCATAGACAGATAACGCAGTCAGGATGCCCTGCTGCAAATGGCGGACTTCATGAATGATCAACGTTTTGATCCGAAGGTCATCCAGCGGCGTCTCATAGGTATAGTACTGTGCATTCAAGCGGATATTGCCGAACGGCGTCCAGAACGCGCCGACGTTCGGACGCGCCCGCTTGAAGCCAATCCTCGCTCTACGCGCCCGCAGAAAGTCACAGGCCGCACGCCCTTCATCTCCGACTTGCGAGACGGCTTCCAAAAGATTTTCCATCCAGACAGAATGTTCCATTTGTCCTCCTTTGTGAGTCGGCAGTCCAAGTATAAACCAATTGGGACAAATCATAGCAAATTTAACTGAAAAGAGGCGGTTTGTTCTGTCGAAGGGATGTCATCCATCACTGGTTAAGAAGGCACGTGGTGATATACTCCATATTGTGAAATAATTCACCAAAAAGGAACAAAATGACTCAGGAAGATCCCAGAATTCTCGAACTCCGCAGAGTACGCGCGAAGGCCCTCGAAGGTGGCGGTGAGGACCGGATAAAAAAGCAAAGAGCAAAGGGCAAACTAACGGCGCGGGACCGCATCGAGCTGCTGCTCGATCCAGGCACCTTCAATGAAATCGAACCATTTATCACCCATCAGGGCGATGAGATGGGTTTGCTCGCTGAAAAGTTCTACGGAGACGGTGTGGTCACCGGTTACGGACAGATCAACGGGCGGACTGTGTACCTATACTCTCAGGATTTCACGATTTACGGCGGCACGTTGAGCGAAATGCAGGCTCATAAGATCTGCCGGGTGATGGATCTGGCAGTTCGCAATGGCGTACCCTTCATTTCTCTGATCGATTCAGGCGGCGCGCGCATCCAGGAAGGTGTACGATCAATGGGTGGTTATGCTGAAATATTCAGACGCAATGCGCAGTATTCGGGCGTAATTCCCCAGGTCGCGGTCATGCTGGGTCCATGCGCGGGCGGCGCAGCCTACTCCCCTGCCCTGCAGGATCTGGTCATCATGGTCGAGAAGTCCTCGTTCATGTTTTTGACCGGGCCGGAAGTGATCAAAGCCGTGACCGGAGAGGTGATCGACGCAGAGGCGTTGGGCGGAGCAGATGTACATATGTCCGTGAGCGGCGTAGCGCATGTCTGCGCGAAGGGTGAAAAGGACGCCCTCGAAACCGCCCGGCATTTCCTCTCCTATCTGCCGGCCAACAATGTGGAGAATCCACCTTATATCAAACCTGTGGATGATCTGGGGCGCATGGATGATGTGCTCAATAGTATCGTTCCGATCGACCCCTCAGAACCGTACATCATGCATCAGGTTATCGAAAAGATCATCGATCAGGATTCATTCCTCGAGGTCCAGCCGGGCTGGGCGCGCAACGCCATCGTGGGACTGGCGCGCATCGGCGGCCACAGTGTCGGCATCGTCGGGCAGGAGCCGGCCGTGATGGCCGGTGTGATCGACATCGACGCAAGCGATAAGATGACACGCTTCGTCCGCATGTGCGACTGCTTCAACATCCCGCTGGTGACATTCGTGGATTCCCCCGGCTTTTTGCCCGGGATTGCCCAGGAGCACGGCGGAATCATCCGGCATGGGGCAAAGCTGCTGTATGCTTATTCAGAAGCGACAGTTCCCAAGATCTGCATCATCACGCGCAAGGCGTATGGCGGCGCATATGTGGTCATGTCGAGCAAATATCTCGGCACCGATGTTACGTATGCCTGGCCGTCGGCCGAGATCGCGGTCCTGGGCGCACAGGGCGCGGTCAATATCCTCTTCAAGAAAAGGATCGAAGCCGCGGAAGACCCGGCAGCCGAGCGCCAGAGACTGGCCGAAGAATACCGGGCAAAGTTCAACAACCCGTATTATGCTGCCTCCACGGGCTATGTGGACGATATCATCGAGCCGCGCGAAGCGCGCCCGAAGATCATCGCGGCGCTATCGGCCCTGCGCGATAAATACGCGCCCGCCCCGCCGCGCAAGCATGGGAATATCCCGGTATGAACAGCATCATGATCGCGCTGGAAATTACCGTCATAGGCATGGGACTGGTCTTTGCTGCGCTCATCCTGCTGTGGTGGATGATGGCCCTGCTTACATCGATGACCTCGGAAGGGGGATCGGCGCCCGCGCAGGCGGATGCTGCTTCCGCTATGGAGAACGACGACAAAGCCCGAGCCGCGGCAATCGCAGTGGCATTCGCTCTTGCCCAGGAAGATGCCACCCGCGCCCGTCCATTGTCTGATCCCCCAACTGCGATCGTCTCTGCCTGGCAGCTGGGCATGCGCACAAAACAGCTATATCAAAAAGGCGAGCGCATCAAACGCGAGTCGCGCAAGATAGGATGATCGATGAAATATAAGGTACGGATCGCAGAGAAAAACTATGAGGTAGAGATCGAGGATATTCACGCGCGCCCTGTCATCGCGCGGGTCGATGGCCAGGCATTTGAAGTCAGCCCGGAAAACGGGATCAAGCCAACACCTCAGAAACAGACGTCCGAAATCAAGTCTCTTGCCGTGCCCAAGAGTCCGGTGAATGCCGGTGCGAATGTCAATGGCAGCGAATTGACTGCGCCTCTGCCCGGCACAGTGACCGAGATCTTCGTGAAGGCCGGTGAACAAATCGAAGCGGGACAAGTCGTGCTCATCATCGAAGCCATGAAGATGAAGAATAGTATCCGCTCGACGCGCGCCGGAAAGGTTGCAGAAGTTCTGGCGATCCCGGGCCAGACGGTGGCACACAAGCAAGTATTGGTGAAATTCGGATGAACATCGCAGAGCTGCTTCCTGAACTGCTGAAAGGCATTTCTCATTTTACCTGGGGCAATGGGGTGATGATCGCCGCTGCGCTAGCTTTGATCTATCTGGCCGTGTTCAGGGAGATCGAGCCTGTATTGCTTTTGCCGATTGGCTTTGGCTGCCTGCTGGCAAACATTCCGCTGGGAGGGATGACCGCGGCAGAGGGCATCCTGGGCCTTCTATACAATGCGGGCATCTCCACCGAACTGTTCCCGCTATTGATCTTCGTGGGCGTCGGCGCGATGATCGACTTCAGCCCGCTTCTCGCCCAGCCGAAAATGGCCTTGCTCGGTGCAGCGGGCCAGTTCGGTATTTTCGGCACGCTGATCCTGGCCATCGCGCTCGGGTTCCCATTGAATCAGGCTGCATCCATTGGAGTCATCGGCGCGATCGACGGCCCGACATCCATTTTCGTCGCCACGAAACTGGCGCCCGAGCTGCTGGCTCCGATTGCGGTTGCGGCGTACTCCTATATGAGCCTGATCCCGATCATCCAGCCGCCGCTGATGCGGCTTTTAACCACGCAAAGGGAGCGCAGGATCCGCATGGATTACATGCCGAAGCCTATCTCTCAAAAGGCACTGATCCTGTTCCCAGTGCTGGTCGCGCTGGCGATAGGACTGCTCATCCCCGAAGCAACACCGTTGATCTCCATGCTGATGCTTGGTAACCTGCTCAAGGTGTCCGGTGTGGTAGAACGGCTGAGTAAGGCTGCGCAGAATGAGATCATCAATATTGCCACGCTGTTCCTGGGTCTGGCCATCGGCGCGACGATGAACGCGGCCGGGTTTTTGAGCCTTACCACGATCCAGATCCTTGGGCTAGGTCTCATGGCCTTTGCCCTCGACACGGTTGCGGGCCTGCTCTTTGGCAAACTGATGTCGGTGTTGAGCGGGTACAGGATCAACCCATTGATCGGCGCGGCCGGGATTTCGGCGTTCCCAATGGCAGGCCGCCTGGCTGCCAGAGTCGCGAACGAGGAAGACCCTGACAACTTCATCTTGATGCATGCCATGGGAGCCAATACTGCGGGCCAGCTGGGGAGCGTCATGGCAGGCGGGATCCTGTTGGCGATCGTGAGCAAGATCATCTAGGGCAAGGTTGCTGGCTCGTAGAGCGGCCGCGGCCGCTCCTTTTTACTTGATAGAAGCTGAGAGTCCAATCGGTTAAAATATTCGAAGAGACGATCATGAGAGAAATTTCAATCCTTGGAATTGGCCAGACCAAAATCGACGAACACTGGGACAAATCCCTGCGCGAGATCGGAGGCGAGGCGGCCTTTGCCGCCATGCAGGACGCGGGCATGGAAAAGGTCGACGCGCTGTTCGTCGGCAACATGCTCTCTCCGCTGGTGAGCGGCCAGAACCAGCTCGGAACCTTCCTGGCGGACTGGGTTGGGCTCTGGCACCATGAGTCCGTTAAAGTGGAGGCCGCCTGTGCCTCCGGCGCGGCGGCACTGCGCGCAGGCCTGATGGCTGTGGCTTCGGGAGAGATCGATTCCGCCCTGGTAGTGGGCGTCGAAAAAATGACCGACAAAGCGGGGCATGATGTGACCGCAGCGCTGGCGACGGCCGCCGATGCAGATTACGAAGTGGAGCAAGGCGTTTCGTTTGTGGGCATCAATGCTCTGCTTATGCGCAGATATATGCACGAGTTTGGCTGGAAACACGCCGACTTCGCCCCCTTCTCCATCAATGCGCATTCGAATGCTATACACAACCCGTTTGCACGCTTGCATCAGAAGATCAATATGGAGCAGTTTGAGAAATCGAGTATGGTCGCCACGCCGATCAACCTGCTGGACGCCTCGCCCATAGGCGATGGTGCAGCCGCGGCCATCATTGTCCCGGCGGAGAGGGTCGCCGGGGGGAATGGCAGGCGGCGCATTGTTGTGGCAGGCTCGGCATCCGCAACCGACTCGATTGCCGCCCACTCGAGGAAAGATCCGCTGTTCCTCTCTGCTGCGTATCAGTCGTCTAAGCGAGCCTATGAGATGGCGAACGTCCAACCGAAAGATATCGATGTATTCGAGCTGCACGACGCCTTTTCGATCATGTCCGCGCTTTCGCTCGAAGCCTGCGGATTTGCCGAGCGCGGCCAGGGCGTCAGGCTCGGTCTCGAGAACGAGGTCAGTCCGAACGGACGCGTGCCGATCTGCACGCGCGGGGGGCTCAAGGCGCGCGGGCATCCGGTCGGGGCAACGGGGATGTATCAGATCGTGGAGATCGTCCAGCAGCTGCGCGGCGAGTGCGGCGAGACCCAGGTGGACGGCGCGCGGGTCGGCATGGCGCAGAATATCGGCGGCTCCGGCGCAACGATCCTGACCCACATCCTGAAGGCCGAATAAAAATCGGATGTCGCAAAGCTGGGGTAGCTCGTGCTATAACCCGAATGAAAAGAGAAAGCTCGACAAAACCAGAAAGACGATCAATACCAAAACAGGAAGGAAGGTAAATACCGTAAGGATGCCTGCCAGCCTGTCCTTCCTGCGGGCATAGGCTATCCAGGAAGCAATGGCGAAGGCAACCGGCCAGATGGGGTACGACCAGACGGCAATCACAAATGCCCAGGCTTCTGGAGTCACCCCTGCGTCAAATGCCATAACGGACAGGCCTGCGATCAGCAGCCAAAATATCAAGGAGGCCAACGCCAGGAATTGCGAGACGACCAGCCAGATGAGAAGGGGCTTGCGTGATGAAGTGGCTGTTTCCAAATTCATGCTCCTGTAGTTTGATGTTCGAAGACCCGGATAGTCGAATTCTACTTGAGAATCAAGCCGTAATTTGTTGGCAACAAAGGTGTGATATGTCAAAGCTGCAGTAGAATCGATCGTTAGCCCGCTCGTGGCAATTCGATGCTTCGTCAAGTTTGCGCACCGTTATATTTCTATACGCCCGGAAACAGGCTCGCACGCAGAAAGGAGAAAAGCCGATGCGGCAAGAAGCCCGATTTCTCCGCACCCCAATTGACTCTCAATTTCAGAGAAACGAGTAAAAAGCCATGTCTACTGACCAAAATAAAGAGGTCGTTATACTCTGGCTCGAGGAGCGCAACAAAGGAAACTGGGACATCATTAATGAACTATTTGCCCCTGACTACATGTGCCATCTCGCCAGTGATCCGGAGCCCGTCCGCGGCCGCGATAAAGTCAAACAAATGAACGTTGGCTTCAGGTACGCTTTCGATATCTACCCCACGCACGAGCCTGATTTCCTCATCGCCGAGGACGACCTGGTGGTACACCGCGAGACCGTTCGGCTCAAGCCGAAGGACCCGTTTCGGGGGTTCCCCCCGACGGAGAAGGAAGCAATCGTCGCCCACATAGATATCTATCGGATTGTAGACGGCAGGATTGTAGAACAGTGGAACCACCCGGATCGGTTCGGCCTGATGTACCAGCTTGGCAACTTCCCCCCACCCCTATAGTCCCCGAAGCAGAGCGAGTGGGAGGGCCCGGTGCAGGGTAGGCACGACCATCCAACAAGCGGCAGGGCTCCGCGCCTAATTCACACGCTTACTTTTTCAACAGCCTGCCCCCTATCTGGGGCTGCATCACGGCAGACCCCGGAGTGCCTCAAAATCCGTGTTTGGCGGTAAAACTGACACTCTACAGGAAAGGGCTTACAGACGATTTACAAAGCCATTTTCGTACGGATGTGCCCTTGAATCCTTCCCGTAGATATTTTATACTGTATGAGGCGAAAGAAAGGAGTGTCCATCATGCCCGACAAGAGAAAAATCAACCGTCGTGACTTTACCTATTACATGCAGGTCAAGGACGCCGCAAGCAAGGAAATCGTTGGGTATCTCGCCGATATTAGCACGGGCGGATTTAAACTGGACAGCCCCATGGAGATTCCCCCGGGCAGGGATTTTCGCCTGCTGATCGATCTTACACCCGATATTGCCAACCAGAACTCGATGGTGTTCATTGCACGCAGCAAGTGGTGTCGAAGGGATCACGTAGATCCCTTTACGTTCAATGTTGGCTTTGAGATCATCAACATGGCTCCCGGCGATATGCAAATCTTCCAGCGCATGTTCGACAAGTACGGCTCGCAGAAGCCATCGAGGAGCAAAGGTTCTGACGATTATCTGTGGAAATAGCGCTGGAAATGTTTTCGCTTTACGGGCGGCCATGGCCGCCCGTTTTTTATCCACACTGCCGCTGGGCGGCGTGCTTCGCTTGTTGTACAATGAGGGACATGAAGTATCGAACATTGCGCTCCATCGTGCGTTTCTTCATGAAGATCATTGCCGATATCGAAGTACATGGCTTTGAAAAGCTCCCGGCCGGGAATTTTATTGCTGCGGCAAACCATCTCGGACGGCTGGATACCGCGGCGCTGTTCTGCATTATCGACCGCGAGGACATCATCCTGCCGGTCGCCGAAAAATATAAGACTCAGCCGTTTTTCCGACTTCTGGGAGAGGCTGTCGATGCCGTCTGGCTGAACCGCTTCGAGGCAGATTACTCTGCGCTGCGCGAGATCCTGGCCCGGATGCAAAAAGGCGGCATGCTGGTGATCGCACCGGAGGGCACGCGCTCAAAGACCGAAGCTCTCCAGGAAGGGAAGATGGGCGTTGCCTTTCTGGCAAGCAAGAGCGGATATCCGGTTCTGCCTGTGGGGGTGACGGGCACGGAGGACCGCAGGATCGTGGAAAACCTCAAGCGTTTCAGGCGATCGAAAATCGTCGTGAGGGCGGGAGAACCGTTCTATGTTCGGATTCCTAAAGAGAAGGGGCGCGAGCAGGCCATGCGCGAAGCGACCGATGAGATCATGTGCCGGATCGCGGCACTGCTTCCCGACAAATACCGGGGCGTATATGCAGATCATCCGCGCCTGAAACAGCTTCTGCCACAACAACCATGATGCTGCGTTTTCTTCGCTCTATCATCCGGTTCGTGCTCAAGTGGATCGCCCGCATCGAAATTTACGGGGCAGAAAAGGTCCCCGCCAAAGGAGGCATGATCCTGGCCTCGAACCACATTGGTATCCTGGATGTGATCATGGTCTACGTTGCGATCGACCGCACAGACCTTTTCATCCCGGTTGCGGAGAAATGGGGGAAGA
>DASTFG010000093.1:0-3723 GCA_035708785.1 Anaerolineales bacterium | reverse complement strand
GCCTGCTGCGCAGCATAAGCGGCATTCTGGATCTCGTTCTGCATATAGCCTTTTTCAATCGCCTGCAAGGCGCCGCCGATATCGTCAATTTTGGCGATGTAATCCTCCGCGCCTTTTTCGATCTCGTCGGTGAGGTATTCGATCAGGTACGATCCCGCTAGCGGATCGACCGAATCGGCGACACCCGACTCGTAGGCGATGATCTGCTGCGTGCGGAGGGCGACGCGCACGGCTTTCTCGGTCGGGAGCCAGAGCGCCTCGTCCATGCTGTTCGTGTGCAGGGACTGTGTCCCGCCGAGGACGGCGGAGAGAGCCTGCACAGTGACACGCACCACATTGTTCTCCGGCTGCTGCGCGGTCAAAGTCGAGCCGGCCGTCTGGGTGTGGAAGCGCAACTGCCAGCTGGAGGGCTTCTGCGCCTTGAATCGCTCGCGCATGATCCTGGCCCACAGGCGGCGCGCGGCCCGGAACTTGGCCACCTCTTCGAGGAAGTTGTTGTGCGCGTTGAAGAAGAAGGAGAGTTGCGGCGCGAAGTCGTCCACGCTCAGGCCGGCCCGGAGCGCGGCTTCCACGTAGGCGATCGCGTTCGCCAGGGTGAACGCCACCTCCTGCACGGCAGTCGAGCCCGCCTCCCGGATGTGATAACCCGAGATCGAGATCGTATTCCAGGCAGGCACCTCCGCGGCGCAGAACTGGAAGATGTCCGTGATCAGCCGCATAGACGGCTCGGGCGGGAAGATATACGTACCGCGCGCGACGTACTCCTTGAGGATATCGTTCTGGATGGTGCCGCGCAGCCTGTGCATATCCGCGCCCTGGCGCTTCGCCACCGCGATGTACATCGCCAGCAAGATACCCGCCGGCGCGTTGATGGTCATCGAGGTTGAGACCCTGTCGAGCGGGATCTGGTCGAACAGCTGCTCCATATCGTGGATGGACGAGATCGAGACGCCCACCTTCCCCACCTCTCCCTGCGCGATCGGGTCGTCCGCGTCGTAGCCGATCTGGGTTGGCAGGTCGAAGGCGACACTCAGCCCCGTCTGGCCCTGCCCCAGTAGATACCGATATCTCTTATTGGATTCCTCCGCGGTGGAGAATCCCGCGTACTGGCGCATGGTCCAGAAGCGCGAGCGGTACATCGTCGGCTGGACGCCGCGTGTGTACGGATACTCACCCGGAAAGCCAAGCTTATGCTCGTAAACAGCATCTTTATCGACAGGCAGTGCCACGCGCGGGACCTCGATCCCTGACGAGGTCTCGAAGCGTTCTTTTCTCTCTTTGAACTTGTCCAGCGATCTTTTAAGAGTTGTTTCTTTCCAGCGATTGTATTGATCTTGAATGGTCATCCTGACTCCATTTGATTTACCGTTCCCTCTCAATTTTACAGCCAAAAACGAACTCAGTAGATCACGAAATAACTAGGGGCAGACCGAAATCAGGGGTGCGGGCCCTTCGGCGCCGCACCCCTGATTTCGGGTACTCCTGCAACTTTCGTGAAGTACTGAAATCGGGAATTGGATAAAAACAGGAAGATTTCACGATAAATGTCATTTGTGGGAAAAGGATGAAGATGCTAGACTTATCCTATATAAGGAGAACTTTTATGGCAGGTAAAACACCTCTCTATGTTGGGGCAGGGATCTTATTTCTTATTGGTCTATGTTTCGTTGGATACGGCGCTTTAAATGTGATCGGTTCTACTGCCCAAGATGGCAACCCCAACTGGTTGAACTACGGGCTCGGCTTTGGCTGCGTGGGCGTGCTGTTCCTGGCAGGCGGCGCGGGCCTGGTGTATGCCGCGCAGCGCGGACAGAAGACCGAGGTCATCCAGCAAGTGACCATGAACGTCGACCTGCCCGGCGATACAAAAGTCGAGCAGATGACCTGCAGGAATTGCGGCGGTGCACTCCGGCCCGAGAACGTCAAAATGGTCATGGGCGCGCCCGTCGTCGAATGCCCGTTTTGTGGAACGACCTACCAACTGACCGAAGAACCAAAGTGGTAAATAAGTGTCAGGTGCGAGGTGTCAAGGATCAGGTTCGCTGGAACAGTTGATACCTGAAACCCGACACCTGGAACCTAGCACTCGTCGCGGAGCATATATGAAACAAAAACTGATCGCCATCTGCCTTGTCATCCTTCTGACGTTTGGCCTCGCCGGCGGGGCATCGGCACAAAGTTATTCATTCCGCCTGGACCGAGAAGTGGTCAATGTGTTCTGGAATGCAGACGGCACGATGTCGCTGGATTATTTGTTCACCTTCACCAACCAGCCCGGCGCGCATGAGATCGACTTCGTGGATGTGGGCTTGCCAAACGACAACTATAACTTCACCTCGATCACTGCAGATGTCGATGGCGTGCCTGTCCCCATTTCACAAGATTACCAGGGATCAGGCTCGGGCATCGCGGTCGATTTAGGTTCGCAAGCCATACCGCCCGGACAGACTGGAACCGTCCACGTTTTCGTTGGTGAAATTACGGGAGTCCTATTCCCAGATGAGGACGATGAAAACTACGCCTCTGCCGTTTTTTCACCGACCTGGTTTGGGAGCGAATTCGTGGTCGGCGACACCAACCTCACGGTCACCTTTCACCTGCCGCCGGGAGTCCAGCCGGAGGAGCCGCGCTGGCATGCTGCGCCATCCGGCTTCCCCGACGAGCCGCAGACCGGGATCGATGACGAAGGGCGGGTCACGTACACGTGGTCCAACCCGAATGCCTCCGGGTCAAGACAATACACCTTCGGCGCCTCTTTCCCAAGAACATACGTTCCCGCCCCTGCAATTGTCACACCCCCGGCCTTTGATCCGGGAGGCCTGATCAATACGATTATCAGCAGCCTGGGGCAGTTCCTCTGCTTTGGCTTCTTTATTTTTCTCTTCCTCGGTATTCCCATCCTCAGCGCGATTCAAGGCAATCGCCGCAAATTACAGTATCTGCCGCCGCGCATCGCCATCGAGGGACACGGGATCAAGCGCGGCCTGACCGCCGTCGAGGCCGCGGTCCTGATGGAGCAGCCGCTCGATAAAGTCATGACCATGATCCTGTTCGGGGCGATCAAGAAGGACGCGGCAGAAGTCGTCACGCGTGACCCACTGCAGCTCAAGCTCATGGATCCGCTGCCCGATACACTGCACCCGTACGAGGAGGAGTTCCTGGCCGCCTTCCGTCCCGGTTCCGAAGCCCGGACCCGTCGCGCGGATTTGCAGAAGATGATGGTCGGGCTGGTCAAATCCGTATCGGACAAGATGAAAGGCTTCAGCCGCCGGGAGACGGTTGAATACTACAGGAACATCATGGAGCGCGCCTGGCAGCAGGTGGAACAGGCCGCGACCCCGGAAGTGAAAGGACAGATCTACGATCAGAATCTAGAGTGGACGATGCTCGATCGCGATTACGACGACCGGACCCGCCGCGTCTTCACCGGACCGATCTTTGTTCCCATGTGGTGGGGACGCTACGACCCGACCTGGCGCGGCGCGCCGACAACGACGACGAGGGCACCTGGACCTGCCGCGCCGTCCCCGGGGAGAGGCTCTACGGCCCTGCCCGGCGCGGACTTTGCTGCATCGGTCGTCGGCGGTGTGCAGACCTTCTCCCAGAACGTGTTCGGCAACGTACAGGACTTTACCGGCCGGGTCACCAACGTGACGAATCCGCCTCCGCTGCCGTGCTCCACCGGTGGCTCTCGCGGCGGGAGGAGCGGCGGTGGTCGTTCCT
>DASTFG010000092.1:0-3348 GCA_035708785.1 Anaerolineales bacterium | reverse complement strand
TGATCCACCAGATCGACAAATCCACCAACCTGACTGGCAACAATCGCAAGGCCTTTTGCCAATGCCTGGACTCCGACGACAGGCAAGCCCTCGGACAGGGAGGGCATGAACAGGATGTCGCTGCGATCGAACCAGCGCAACACCTCCTGAGGTTCGACCCAACCCGTGAATTCAAACCGGTCCTGCAGACCGGATGCGGCAACTGCGCGTTTGATATCGTCCATCAGCGGGCCATCACCGATCATGACACACTGCCACCGGGCATCCTTGAGCCGGCTCAGCGTTTGTACCAGCTCCAGCGGATTCTTCTGTGGCATGAATCGCCCCGCAAAGACGATGCGGGGCGGTTGATTTGGATAAATCCGATCTGGCTTCAAGGCGTTGACGTCCACCCCATTCGGAATCACCTGGATTTCTGCTCTATATTTCTTCAGAGCAAGCAGACGCGTGAATTCGCTAACCGCCACGATCCGATCCGCGTCCCGCCAGATCGGGCGCGTAAACGGATAGATCCACCGGAACCAACCTCCGGTCTTTTCAGGGACTCCCCCCGGGACATCGCCGAGATGAACAGTAATAACAAAAGGAATGCCGGACATTCGCGAAAGAATCCATGCCAGTGCACCTGCCGGGACCGCGAAATGAGCATGGATCACCTGAGGCTGGAACGTGCTGATCAAACGGCGACCCGGCCAAAGACCCGCGAGAACGTAGGCAGCCATGGAGAGAAAACTGGCTCGATAGGGCTGGGTTCGCAATGAGGGAACACGAACAATGTGATATCCATCCCGTTCTTCTTCACGCGGCAAGCCATGAACATGGGCAGTCAGGACTTTGAGATGGTGCCCACACTTCGTTAATCCACGGCAAAGATCTTCGGCCGCGCGCCCCCCGCCCCCTCCTATGGGAGGAAACTCATGGTTTAAGACCAGAATGCGCATTAAATTTCACGCTGGATGTTGATCATCTCGCGAACAGTATAGATCGGCTTTGCCTGGGACTCATGATATGTACGCGCGAGGAGCTCAGCGATCAGGCCCATCAGAATAGATTGAAAGCCCAGGATCATCAACATGATACTGAGCTGGAAAAATGGGGAGCCAAGCACAGATACCAGAAAAAACACCCGGCGAACGAACAAATACAGCAGGACAGCCGCACTAATGGTAATCAGGATCATTCCCGCCCCGCCGAAAAGGCGCATTGGCTTATGAGAATAATTCAGCAGGAATTTCACCGTAAACAGATCAAGAATGACCTTCAGGGTTCTCTCGAGCCCGTAATTCGCATGTCCAAACTGGCGATGATGGTGGCGAACAGGGACTTCTGTAATGCGTGCTCCCACGGCATGTGCGAATACCGGGATGAAGCGATGCATCTCCCCATAAAGACGGAACCCTTCCAGCACATCCCGGCGGTAGGCCTTGAGCGAACAGCCGTAATCATGCAGGTGAACTCCCGTGACCCATGAAATGATCCCATTTGCAAAGATCGAGGGAATCCTGCGGGTGAGACCATCCTTTCGATCCTTGCGCCAGCCGCTCACAAGATCATAGCCATCGTCCAGCTTCGCGAGCAGCATCGGGATATCGGCCGGGTCGTTCTGCATATCACCATCAAGCAAAATGATCGTCTTCCCTTTTGCGTGATCGATCCCCGCGGTAATTGCGGCTGTCTGCCCAAAGTTACGGCGGAAGACTAGAGCGCGCACATGGGCGGGATCCTTTTCCACCAAGGATCTCAAAACGTACAGGCTTTGATCTGTACTCCCATCATCGACAAAGATGACCTCCCATTCTTGCTGCAGAGGCTCCAGCGCACATTTGATGGAATCATATAAGAGAGGTAGATTCCTTTCCTCGTTATAGGCGGGAATAATCAGCGACAGATCAGGCATCGTCTATTTCTACTTATGATTCAGCCGCTGGAGATCGGCATCCACCATCATGGTGACAAGCTCCTTGAAGGTCACGGCCGGCTCCCAGCCCAGGGTTGAACGTGCCTTGCTCGGATTGGAAATGAGCAGATCAACCTCGGCGGGACGATAGAACTTTTCGTCCTGAACGACATGATCATTGTAATCCAGGCCGGCATGACCAAAAGCGATCTCACAAAACTCCCGGACGGAATGAGTCTCTCCCATCCCGATCACATAGTTGTCCGATTTGTCCTGCTGCATCATGCGCCACATGGCTTCCACATAATCACCGGCAAACCCCCAGTCACGCTGGGATTCAAGATTTCCCAGACGCAGCTCCTTTGCCAGCCCAAGCTTGATGCGTGCCACACCATCCGCGATCTTGCGGGTAACGAATTCCATCCCGCGGCGAGGGCTTTCGTGGTTGAACAAAATTCCCGAAACCGCAAACATGTCAAAAGATTCACGATAGTTCACCGTGATCCAGTGCCCGTAGACCTTTGCCACCCCGTAGGGACTGCGCGGGTAGAAGGGTGTCGCCTCATCTTGCGGCACTTCAACGACCTTGCCAAACATTTCGCTCGATGAAGCCTGATAAAAACGAATCTTCGAATTGACAAAACGGATGGCCTCTAGAAGACGTGTGACGCCCAAAGCCGTAATATCGCCGGTGAGTGCAGGCTGATTCCAGGATGTGGGAACAAAGGACTGCGCAGCAAGATTATATACCTCTGTCGGCTCGTATTCTTCCAGCAATGCCAGAAGGGAACCCTGATCATGCAGGTCACCCTGAACAATGGTGATGTCATCCAGAAGGTGATTGATGCGCTCAAAGGTCACAGTGCTCGAGCGACGCGCGACACCGATCACACGATAACCTTTGGAAAGCAGCAACTCGGCAAGGTAAGAGCCATCCTGGCCGGTAATCCCCGTTATGAGAGCAGTGGGCATTCGTTCTCCTTGTTCCAAAATTCAGCCATTGAATTATAAACTTACATCGATAACTGTCAAGCGCGCCTTCGTGCCCGCCACCAGCCGGGTCCCAGGATCATGATCCATAAACCGATGATCAATACAACCATTGCAGCAAATGGCAACTGCCCGCCCCAGTGAAAGTAACGACTGGCATACCATTGCGTGAAAACCGCCAAAAAGATAACTTCACAGGCGACGATCCGCACAAACCAGTTGTTGCGGGTCTCGCGCCACCACACCCACACGTACCCTGCAGTGAGCGCCTGCCACAGGAACAGAATTGTCCGGTAGCGCGGGTTATCCCAAAGGTCGCCTCCAGCGCGCAGCGCGGAAAACACGATCCAGGTCCACGTGAGCAGCGAGAGCCACAGCACGAGATTGCGCGTCCTACCGGACGGCTGCCCGGGCATAGCTGCGAAAGCCAGGACCAGCATTGGGAGCAGCGCGTACCAGCC
>DASTFG010000091.1:0-7461 GCA_035708785.1 Anaerolineales bacterium | reverse complement strand
ATGAAGAACTGGCTGCCATTTGTAGTCGGTCCTGAGTTTGCCATTGCCACTAAACCTGCCCTGTCAAATGTCAGATCGCTGAACTCATCTTCGAACTGGTAACCGGGGCCGCCCCTGCCGGTTCCGGTCGGATCACCGCCTTGCGCCATGAATCCGTCCAAGACGCGGTGAAAAGTTGTCCCGTCGTAGTACCCATCACGGGCGAGGAAAACAAAATTATTGACCGTTTTGGGAGCCTTCTCCGCAAATAACTCCACCTGGAATACACCTCCGCCCGCCATACGGAACGTGGCGAAATATTGTTTACTGGTATTAATTGTCATAGGTGGAGCCGCATCATATTGCTCTACAATACTCTCGGGAACCTCTGGCTCATTTGAGGTTTGATCGGGAAGAAGAAGCCAGATCAGCCCAACCGTGATCAACCCAAGGATTACCAGTCCGCTGGTGCGGACGATCCTCTCGGTCCTCTTTGCCCGAAGCGCACTTTCTCGCTGCTCGATTTTCTTTTTGTTCGCCATTCTCATGAACTCCTGTATCGGTGTCGAGATTTTTAATTCTAGCCGATGGCTGCAGGCCGGCCCGCCCCTTCATTCAGCTGGCGCACGCGGGTCGACATGTGCTGCAACACGGAGATGGCGACCTCAGGGCGGGTCATCAGGATCGCCTTGAAGGCTTCGCCATCGATTACCAATACACGCACGTCACCCTGTGCTCGCAGGGTCGCAAAGCGAGGCGCAGACTCGAGAATCGCCATTTCTCCCACGAATTCACCCACACCCCGCACAGCAATAAGACTCTCTATCTGTCCGGATCCTCTGAGCACTTCAATCTTGCCGTTTACAATGATAAACAAGGTGTTACCGGGTTCTCCCTGGCGGCAGATGACCGCCTGGTGCGAATACAACTGCTCCTGAGCGATCTCCGCGATCTGTTCAAGATCCTCCGGCTTGAGCCTGGAAAACATGGGTACTTCCCGCAGAAGCAGGACACGTTCAAGTGTAGAGAGCGTCTTTAACGTTTTCATTTTAGCATCACCATCCATACTTGCGAGTGCATCATAGGCAGCTTGCTTGACAAAAGGAATCGGGTCAGAAAGCAGCTTACGCAATGCAGGTAAAAACTCGCTTAACTTTAGTTCGGAAACTGAGCGGGCCGCAAGTGCGCGCAGCCAATAGTCCTCATCTGACAACAAGGCTTCAACTGCTCCTGTCGTATTCGTGGTCATGTCCGTTCGAGATTTCAGCAGGTCGCCTCTGTCTAGGATTGGCAACACTTCTTGGACGAGCTGCCGGTCGCCCAGCGTCTCCAAGGCTTCCAGCGCCGCAGCTCTCTTTATTGAATCACCAGTATTCAAACTCTTCCGAATGAGGTCAAGCGCGTGTGAATCGCCAAGAAGTCCGATAGCCTTGATCAGTCTTTCTTCGCTCCCCGATTCCCGTTCCTTCAACGTTTCACGGAGAAGCAGGGTCGCCCGGCCCGCTTGCGGGAGAGAGTCTCTGAGCCCGCGCAGATACCTGAGATTCGACAGTTCGCGCTGCATATACTCGCGCAATGTTTGCCGGATTTCTCGATCGCCGGGAGGCAATGCATCCAATGCGGCATCCAAGGTCCTTTCATCGTTTTTTTCCAGCATCCGGACAACAAACTCCCTCGACTCCGGCCAGGCTTGCCTCAGCAATTCTGATGCCATTCTCCGAACCGTAGCATCATCATCCGACAAACAGTCTGCGATAGTCTCCTGGATTGATGCCTGCTTCATAAGAGAAACAGCCCGCACCGCTTCCTGCCGGACGAGGGGAGATGAATCTTTCAACGCCTTAAGGACCAGCCCGATATCGAAGGGCGCCCTCCCGGAACCTATGTTTGCCACGAGCTGCCCAAGGGCTTCGACTGTCAATTCTCGTTTCCCGGCACTTGTATCCTTGAGCAATTCCGCCAGCAGCAGCTTGGCCTGCCGTCCTTCCCCAAGGGCGATTAGCAGAACTGCAGCGCGGGCGCGAATTGCGGTGTTGGCGTCCTGCAGGAATCCCTCGAGAGTCCGGACCAGGCCGGGCGAGGAAGGAACTCCCAGGCGCAGGAGCGCAACAAGGGCCCGATCACGAACCAGGTCATCGGGATCATCCAGACAGAAAAGGATTCTCTCTAATATAGGCTGGGCATCCAGATCGGCTAAAGCTTGAATGGCTGCGGCGCGGACCGCCGCGTCTTCGTCGGACAGCCGCTCGAGAAGGTCCGGTATTGCGAGGACAGCGTTCATCCTGGCCAGCATCTCGGCGGCCAGACGCCGAGTACCTGCCTTTGGATCGTGAAGCGCCTTGAGAACTGCCTGCAGCGCATCCGGGTCATGCTGGTAACCGGAGAATGCTTCCTCCTCATCGCTGAATACCTCTACCCGCCCGGCACGCAGGGCACTGAGAAGCGCTTCACCATAAGCCGGTTTCATCTTGAGAGTCATAGAAGCGGTCACCAGGGCAGCAACTGCACCAATCAACAAGATCAGCCTTGTCTCTGTGATAAGGCTATTACTCAAGATAATCAATAGACCGGAAAGCACGACACCGGCCTGGGTGGGAACACCATTGATGAATGCCAAAACCTGACCGCGTTTCTCGGATGGGACAACATTGTATAGTGCATTCCAGGCCGTGCTTGCAAACCCACTCAGCACAACGATCTGCGTGAATCGTGCGCCTGCGGCGCCCCAGAGATCAAATCGGATGAAGAAGAGGATTATCCCGGTCAAACAGGCCAGCGAGTAAGCCAAAACGCTGTTAACAATGCCAAGGCGGGGAAGCAAACGATTTGCTAAGAAAAGGGCAACAGCAAATGTAACGGCAGTTGTGATGCTGGTGAACAGTCCCTTGAAAGCTGCAAGTGCTGCTTCATCCCCCGTGAATTGCCCAGAAACGATATCGCTGAATGAAAAATCCAGTGTGAAGAACAACACCGAATATACGATCGATGAAATGGCCATCAGCTGGAACAGTGGCGAGGTGCGTACGAATTCATAACCTGCCCGCACATCCCTGATTAGATTATGGGCAGCCGTCGTGGAAGTCCTGGGTCTGAAATGCGCACTGGCAATCCTGCGGGTCAGGAAGAATCCGGCGCCTAGCAGCGCTGCATAGAGAATGATCAGGCTTTCGGTTCCTGCACGATGTGCAAGAACCCCAGTGAGCAAATTGCCTACCACACTTCCCAGAATCGCCATGCTTGTAAATAACGGGAACAGACGTTTTGCCTGGCGTGCATCGCAGACCTCACCCGCGACTGTCCACAGCAGGATACTGAAGATGACACCCATTCCAAACGTGGTGAGCCACAGCACAGGATACAGGGCAAAATCAAGGAGGACGATTGCTACCCACTGTGTCATGAACACCAGAGCGGCCCCGACCAGCAGGTACGTAACCACGCTGGCGTTCCGGAAACGACCCAAACTGGCTGCAAAGGCCAGGGAGGCCATGAATACTACGCCCCCCAGGCCCATGTACATGTAAGGAAGTAAATCAACATCGAGACGCGCCAGGAACAAGGCAAACGCAGCATTCTCACCCATCCCCTGCCCCGCCTGAATACAAAAGAATAACGCGGCCACCAGCGTGACCATGTGTACTTCTTCGGGGCGGACCTTCAGGAAAGCGACAGCTTTTTCTTTGATCATTTAATGAATAGAGCGCCTTCTCGTGGCGGAACAGAGGGATTCTACCGCTTGTTTGCTGCGCGGTGACACTTTTCCGAAAGACTGGCGGGCAGCAATCAGTTCCCGCCCCATAGGCTATGCCAGGCTCCATTGCATCCTCATCCACGAATATAATCATAGTGATGTCGGGCGCTTATTTTCGGAAACAAATCTTTTTGCCTCAAGATCATGGCTCATGGGTGTTCATCCTCAGCCCCTTGCTCGTCGGTCTCTTTGCAGGCGGACAATTCAATTTCGCGGCCTTTAGCCTGATCGTTGCGGCGATGACTGGGTTTCTGATCCGCCAGCCGGTTACGACTGCCGTGAAGGCATATACCGGTCGCCGCCCCAGGACCGATTTGCCCGCCGCGTATTTCTGGGTGACTGTGTATGGTCTGGTCATGGCACTCGCTTTGACCGGGTTGGTCGCCTCAGGCTCCGGTTATGTACTGTATCTTGCCATTCCCGGCGTCCCAGTCTTCGCATGGTACTTGTGGCTCATTAGCCGCCGCGAGGAGAGAAAACAGGCGGGGGTGGAGATCATTGCGACGGGAGTTCTATCTATAGCCGCGCCGGCCGCCTATTGGGTTGGAATAGGTGGTTATGACCCTTCCGGATGGTGGCTGTGGATCCTCGTCTGGCTGCAAAGCGCGGCGAGCATCGTCTACGCCTATCTGCGGCTCGAACAGCGGAACCCGATCAAAAGCAGCCTTCTACCGAAGATGAGCATGCGCGCCTTCGCGTTTACGACATTCAACCTCGCGCTTTCCTTCGGGCTTGGTTTTGTTTCCGTTTTGCCCCGCTTTATCTTCATGCCTTATCTGCTACAATGGGCAGAGACGATCTGGGGCATTCTCCATCCGGCAACCGGCTGGAAGCCCACGCGCATCGGGATTCGCCAGCTGATCGTCAGCACGCTTTGGACGATCCTGTTTATTACCACCTGGAGGCTATAATGGACGAGCTCAAATGGGAACTACTCACCGAAGTGCAGGGACGATTGGAGGCCGAACTGCTCAAGACCTACTTTGAGGCCTACGGCGTCGATGTGGAGCTTTTTCAGGAGGCCGTCGGGCATCACATCTATCCCGTGACGGTCAACGGGTTGGGACGGGTGCAGTTATTCGTTTCCAAAGAGCAGGCAGCAGAAGCCCGGAACCTATTGAATGAATACAATGATGCAAGATCATTCTAGATGAACAATAGAATAATCGGCGGTATCGCAGGAGGGATGGCAACATCACTGAGTCGTAGACGAATGCACGAGAGCCATTACAAGCTAAGCTGGACAAGTGAGGATCAGGAATGGATTTTGAGTTAAACGAAGAACAAAAACTCTGGAAGAAAACCGTTCACGACTTTGTGGCGAACGAGGTCCGGCCAAGAGCCTCGGAAGTGGACACCACCGGTGAATTCAATTGGGCCGCGACGCGCAAAATGGGTCCGCTAGGATTACTGGGGTTGAATATCCCGGAAGGGTATGGCGGCGCGGGTGTGGATGCGATCAGCGCGGCGATTGCGATCGAAGAACTCGGCTGGGGATGCGGCTCCACCGCGCTGGCGATCGCGGCCCATAACGGGCTTGGCACAACACCGATTGTTCTCTACGGCAGCGAAGGACTCAAAAAGAAATGGCTTCCGGTCGTGGCAAGCGCGGGGAATAAGCTTGCCGCGCTGGCCCTCACGGAGCCGGGAGCCGGTTCCGATCTACAGGGCGGAGTCTTGACCAAGGCTGTAAAAGATGGAAACGAGTGGGTCATCAGCGGGTCGAAGATGTGGTGCACGAACGCGTCCATTGCGGAATACATCATCACCCTCGTCCGGACCGACCCCGCGGGCGGCTCGCGTTCCCTGAGCATGATCCTTGTCCCCACCAACTCACGTGGACTTACGATCGGACCCGCCGAGAAGAAAATGGGCTTGCACGGCTCCCCCACCCATGCGGTGACCTACGAAGATGTACGCGTGCCGCTGGAGAATCTGATCGGGGAAGAAGGGAGAGGATTACAGCAAACCCTCGCGACCCTGGACGGCGGGCGGATTGGGATTGCAGCGATTTCAGTGGGGTTAGCCCAGGCTGCGTTCGAACACGCCGTCGATTACGCACGTGAGCGCAAAGCCTTCGGCAAAGCCATTGCCGAACAACAGGCCGTCCAATGGATGCTCGCCGACGCCGCGACCGAAATCGAGGTGGCACGCAATATGCTCTACAAAGCTGCGTGGCTCAAGGAACAGCAGCGTCCCTACAACAAAGAGGCTGCGATGGCAAAGTTATTCGCCACGGAAATGGCGGAACGCGTCTCCAGGAACGCAATCCAGATCCACGGCGGGTATGGGTACAGCAGAGAATATCCCGTCGAGCGAATCTATCGTGATACCAGGCTGATGACCATTGGAGAAGGGACCAGTGAGATCCAGCGAATTGTCATCGCCCGGCATGTGCTGGCTTTGGAGTAGATTCAGCGGCATTGAATTTTGACATGGCCTCTCTTAATCTAATTGCTTACCAAGTACTCATTACTCTTGTAAAAGCATCACCTGTCGGCAGTAAAAACCAGCACGGTGTCATTATTGATGATCGTCAAGATGTCGCCTTCGATGTTGAAGGTAGCGGTCTCTGTTAGCACCCGCTGTATCGCCTCCTCCTGCGCCATCTGCAGCTCCGGACACAGGATGAGCGTAGAAACCATGTTATTGAACGTCAGTTGATTACCCTCAAGGATGTAGTTCCCGCCAAACTGGTTGCAGCCGGTATCGCCAGTCAGGTTGCCGTCTTCAGTGAAATTGAGCGTCGCCTCCACATCTGGCACGGCTGGTGCCGTTGAATCCACCGGACCATACGCCGTCAGCCTCCAGGAGCCAATGAGTGGCCGGTTATTCTCGCCAGAAGCGCAGGCTGAGAGTGCCACGCCAATCAACAGGAAAACCAGTAGATTCTTCTTCACAATTCATCTCCGGCATCGATTTCCGTTAAAAATTTTTACCTCTCAGTATAGATTCTGGCCGTCTGGACACGGGCCCAAAGTTGCTTCAAAACTCCCTTCTCTGCCGTACGTTCTTGCAAACCCAAAGGCAAAACCGGAACGCAAACTCTAAGGCCCAACGGTGATGAGGTCCCTGACACGATCGAAAATGCCGGGACCGATACCTGAAACATTCATGAGTTCTTCTATACTCAGAAAATCACCGTTCTGTTCCCGGTATTCAATGATTTTTTGCGCGGTCGTCGGACCAATACCTGGCAGCGACTCGAGCTCGGCCTGTGAGGCAGTATTGATGTTGATCAGCTCGGTGGTCGCGGCAACTACCGTCGGGCCGGGTGTGGCCAATACCGGGGAAGCACCTTCAATAAAGGGAATATCCAGCTGCTCTCCATCGATCAACAGGGCTGCAAGGTTGATGCCTGTCCTTTCTGCTTCCGCCAGAAAACCACCGGCAGCCGCAATACCATCCTGCACGCGGCTACCCTCCGGAAGTGCGTAGACGCCCGGGCGCGGGACTGCGCCAGTGATATGCACAATGACCGGCCTTTGCGTAGGCGCGGGGCGGAGCATTACAGCCTCGCCGCTGGGGTTTCGCACCACGACCCAGATGAGCGCTGCAAGGAACAACCCGAACAATATCCCGGAAGCCAGGTAGAAAGCAGACCTTATGTTTTGCATAAGAATAATTTTACTGCAACTTCATGATGGAGAGGCCCTCTTCTCCTCCGAATCTGGTTACGGTTTCCACCCAGCCTGCCAGCCTGCTGATGCGCTGAAAGTAACGCGGCATCC
>DASTFG010000090.1:0-2981 GCA_035708785.1 Anaerolineales bacterium | reverse complement strand
GCTTCGTTTGTGTATATAGCCTATTATGTGCTTCTCAGCTTTTTCCCCATCATTGGCAGGGTCGAGCCGGCCTGAGCTGCCATGTATGTTGAGAGAGTCTCGGAAGCTACAGATGAGATTTACACCGCCCTGCGAAGGCTGATCCCACAGCTGGGTCCGCATAAGAGCCTTCCCACATGGAATGAGTTAACGGCTCTTATAGAATCGCAAGCCTCTACATTGCTGATCGCCCGCGGCGGCGATGGAAACGGCCAGATCGTCGGCCTCCTGAGCCTGACGGTTTACCGCGTCCCCTCAGGGGTCCGGTCGATTGTCGAGGACCTGGTTGTGGACGAAAAAATGCGCAGGCAGGGAACTGGGAAAGCGCTACTGGAGTACGCCATTCGCCTGGCGCGTGAGGCCGGAGCAAGCGGGGTTTCATTAACTTCCAATCCACAGCGCGAGGCAGCGAATCGAATGTACCAGTCGATGGGGTTTACCCTTCGCCAGACCAATGCCTATTTTTACAGACTGAAGTAACGGGCATAAGGCATGCTGTGGCCCCAAAGCCTGGACACCCGCGTCCTTTTTCAAGGATGCGAGGCGCGATAATCTTCGGGCGTATCCAGGTCAGCAAGAATGCTGGGGGTATCTACCTTCACATAATGGATATCGTCGGCATGAGAGTTCAGGAAATCGCGTGGGGATTTCGGGTTTTGCAGCGTCAGTAAATCCTGCCATAATGGGCGGGCCACCAGCCACGGATGTCCCCTCCTCATTTCAAAGCTCGGGACAACAAGCTTGCTCTTTGTGCGCAGGAATGCTTCACAGACGAGCCTTACGCTTCGTTCCTGCACATGAGGCTGGTCCCCGAGGCCGATCAATGCGGCGGCTGTATTTTCAGTAGGTCTGAGAGCACGCAATCCACATTGCAGTGAAGACAGCATTTCGCCGTGTGGAAAAGCCGAGTTGCGGACAACCCGGACAGGATAACGATTTGCGGACCTGGCAACTGCCTCCTCTATCTGATCTTGCTCCGCACCCGTGATAACAAGGATGTCCTCGATGCCTGCCGCGGCAAAGACGGAGATCACATGCTCCAGCACGCTAACGTTTCCCCACGGTAATAGCATTTTGGGCTGGCCCATCCGCCTGGATTGGCCCGCGGCAAGAATGATCGCGGAAATCACAAAGTATCGTCCGAGAGTAGGCGGCGGTAGTGTTCGGGAGTGTCCACGTCGAGTAGCAGGCGGTCGTCGTGCCAGGGGAGATACTCGACGCGATACTTATGGAAGAGCGCCCGTCCGCCTACATCGCCCTTAAGTTCCAGCAAATCCGGGAAGGTTGCACGATCGAAGAGGACCGGATTCGCGCGCCGGTCGATCACCATCGGCGCGACGATGGGGTAGAGTCCCTCCGCGTGTTTCTCCACCAAAGCTTGCAGAATGGAAGTCGTCACGTGAGGCTGGTCGACGAGAAGGAAAATTGCGCCGCCGACCTCCTCCGCCGCTGCCTCGTTCGGATGCGGGACACCACGCCCAAATTCCAAATTGGATTCCTGGTTGTCGAGCAAAGATAATCCTTGCCGGATTGGCCCTTCCAGGATGCTTCGCGATGGGGGGCCGGGAGGGCGCTGAGTGAGCGGCAATACGCCAGCCTTGATCGAAGAGCTCTGCCCGTCCTTCCATTCAGCATTGCTGACAACGTTGATGTCCAGACCTGCCAGGGCTGCACGCACAGCCCCTGCGTTTGCACCGGTGACCGCTACCACAGGCGAAAGGCCGGCATCCAGCGCGCGTTTTGCGACAGCGCGCACAAACGGCTGGCCGCGCCAATCGAGGAGCTGCTTGGGTTCCCCGAATCGCTTGGACTCACCTGCTGCAAGGACAATGCCTGCGATCCGCTCATGTACGGCGTAGATGATTTCTTGTCGAAGATCTGAAACTATCACGGAAGCGTAAGCGGACAGCAGCGGCTGTGACAAGGCGCGTCCCATTGCCTGTGATTCGGCAGTATCCGCCTGGTTCAACAGAACCACTCTGCGCGCGCCAGCAGGGATATTCTTCAGCCCACCTTCCGGATGCACGAGGACGCGGACGAGCGACTGAGCCGTAACAGGCTCGTCCATGTTCAACCCGCTTAACCTTGAAAATATTTCAGGCCGGTGAACATGTTCAGCGTTCAACAACCTTCCGACGGCCTTAAGGCCTGCAACCTGGATGACCAGTTCAGCAAACGGAGGAACAGGCGGCTCGTGTTCTGCCCAGGCCTTCAACGGTTTTTGACGCGCTCCATCCGCTTCCACGAGCAGGGGAATAGAATGGTAGCCGCAAAACTCGTAGAGCCAGTTCAGCAAATCGTCAGGAATGGGTGTGGCTCGATCATTCTCTATCGGGCCGGTCACGAGAATGACTCCCTGCAACCCGTGTTCGATTTCCTCCAAAGGAGAAGGAGCTTCCGCGATCAGGTGTTTATCTGCCAGGGGGATCTGCCATACGCCCAAATGAGATGTCGCGGTAACGATGACCGGACCCGGCAGTTGTCTTGCCACCTGAAACATCGCGGTCGTCTTGCCGCCCGCACCGATAAAAGCAATACAGGATGCTGATTCAACGCGTAATGCTTTCGCAAGCGTGATGTTCATGTCGTGATTATACATCTTACAATTTGAGCATCCCTTAAGGTACGGTATAATAGACTTGTTGCTTCGTCGAGATGAGAGCAACAGATTACATCAAGGCATTGGAATGCTAAGCGATATTACTATTTCCACAGACTACTGGACCGATCTCCAGATCACCCGGCAAGATATCGAATTCCTCCACAATCATCTGTTTGAACATGAAACTCCCCTCACCGCCCGCGAACTGGTTGCGGTGCTGGTGGAGGAGCGTATTCGCAACGAAAGAAATGCGCTGCAACAGAAGCGCCAGGCCGGTGGCAGGACGTATCTTCCCCGGGACTCGTACGAGATCGGTGATGGACTCGTTTTTCCAGCCCTG
>DASTFG010000089.1:0-11669 GCA_035708785.1 Anaerolineales bacterium | reverse complement strand
TGTACGAGCAGTATGGCGATGGCCGCCGTGACACCTATGAAGCCAGCGGGAACGGGCAGGCAACCGGTCTTCCCATCGTGGTACTGATCAACGATGGCTCGGCCTCGGCCTCCGAGATCGTGGCGGGAGCGCTGCAGGACTACGGGCTCGCCAAACTCGTCGGAGAACAGTCCTATGGGAAAGGCTCCGTGCAGACGCGGCAGCCGCTTTCCAACGAGCAGGGAGCGGCCCGCGTCACCATCGCCAAATGGCTGACCCCCAAGGAGCGCGCCATCGAGGACGTCGGATTAACACCAGACGTCTTTGTCGAAATGACACTTGAGGATTTTGAAGCCGATCGAGACCCGCAGCTGGATGCGGCGATCGAAACACTGGAGGCCATCATGAACGGAATTGCGATTCCCACATCCATGCCAACGCCGGTTGTCACACCTACCGCACAGCCTTAACTCGAAAGGAGATGAAAGATGTTTTTCTTTGACCCTGTTTATCTTGTTTTTATGATCCCTGCCTTCGTCCTGATGGGTATTACCTCATGGTATGTCCGCCATTCCTACAACAAATGGAGCCAGGTGCGCGCCACAAGCGGCCTGACCGGTCATCAGGCTGCCCAGAGATTGATCTCCACCGGCAATCTTTATGGTGTCAGCGTGCAGGGCACCGCCGGTAAGCTGACCGATCATTACGACCCGCGCAGCAAAGCTTTGTTCCTCTCACCCGGCGTGGCAAACAGCCCCTCTGTGGCGTCCGTCGCGATTGCCGCGCATGAGCTCGGTCATGCCTTGCAGGATGCGGAGGAATATTTCCCCATGAAGATCCGCTCGGCGCTCGTCCCCGCGGTGAACATCGGCTCCAACCTGGGATGGTTCCTCATCATCATCGGGCTTGTCCTCACCTGGACAAACCTCGCCTGGGCGGGCGTGATCGTCTTTTCGGCCGGCGCGCTCTTCGCGCTGGCGACCCTGCCCGTGGAGTTCAACGCTTCTGCCCGCGCCAAGGAGCTGCTCTACTCGACCGGCATCATCCAGACTGAAGAGGAGCGGCGCGGCGTCAACCAGGTGCTCAATGCGGCCGCGCTCACCTACGTCGCCGGCCTCATCACCGCCATCCTGCAATTGCTTTACTTCGTCTTCCTGGTCGGCGGCCGGCGCAGGGATTAGCCTCTGTTTCGATTGAAATGAGCAACACCCGCGAGCATTTCGCGGGTGTTTGTGTATAATCTCCGCATTATGCGGAAGATCATCGTGGTCGTCATCCTCTTTCTCGGCGCTGGGTTTGTCTATCTCAGCTTCGGGGAATTGGAAAGCATCGGAAAAACGCTCCGGCAGGGGAATTTCTGGTTTGTCCTTATGGGTCTGGTCATCCAGCTAGGATGGATCCTGGTGACAGGTTTGAACTATCATTCCATTTACCGCCTGCTCGGACTGGAGGGAACTGCTTACAAGCTTTCGCTCCTGGCTGCAGCCGCATCTTTTGTTAACATCGTGGCTCCCAGCGGGGGAATGGGAGGCGTCGCCGTTTTCATCGCCGATGCCAAACGCAACGGAAATTCCCGGGGGAAAGTGCTGGTCGCCAATATTTTGTATATCTTCCTGGATTACCTTGCCTTCTTATGCGTCCTGTTCTTGGGACTGATCATTCTTTTCCGCCGCAATGACCTGGATGCCGGCGAAATTATCGCCTCCATGATCATGTTCTCTATCGTCGTGGGCCTGGGGTTGCTTCTCTATCTCGGCCTGTATTCGGCAGACTTACTCGGGAACACCCTAGCCTGGATTGCCCAGCAGATCAATCGCGTGGCAAACCTCTTAATTCAGCGTGACTATTTGAGCGAAGAGCGTGCGCACGAGTTCGCGCATGAGATGGCAGACGGGCTGAAATTCATGCCAGAACGACCACGCGGGCTGATCTTGCCAATGATCTTTTCATTTACAAACAAAGCCTTGTTGATGTGTGTGCTGTTATCTGCCTTTATGGCGTTCCAGGTTCCATTCACCGCCGCGACGATCATCGGTGGGTTTTCCATTTCTTACTTGTCCCTGGTGGTTTCCCCCACACCGGCAGGGATCGGCATCGTCGAGGGGATCATGCCGCTCGCACTCTCTTCCCTGCGTGTCCCGTGGAGCCAGGCCGTGATCGTCACCCTGGCCTATCGGGGGATCACCTTCTGGGCGCCGTTCGGAATTGGGGCCATCGCCCTTCGCATCCTGGACGGCGAAGGGAAATAGCCCGTGCCTCTCGCTTCTCTCCTGGATTTTTGGAAACGTGACCCGGATACCGCGCCCAACCTTGTCGCCTGGCGCACACTTCCCGCGCGGCCCGCACAAACGTATCCCTTTCCGGATGACCTGCCCTCTTCCCTTAAACGGACCCTGATCGCCTCCGGGATCCACAACCTTTATTCCCACCAGCTTGAGGCCTGGACACACGCCCGCGCGGGCCGGAACGTTGTCCTGGCAACAGGCACAGCCAGCGGAAAGACCCTCGCCTACAACCTGCCTGTCCTGGCTGCTTTACTGCAAGATGGCAGCGCCCGTGCGCTATACCTTTTCCCCACCAAGGCCCTTGCTCAGGACCAACTCTCCAATCTTCAATCGATCCAATCGTCGCTGGTGGATCTGAAATCGTCAATTTATGATGGCGACACCCCTCAGAAAGACCGTTCGGCCATCCGCAGGAACGCGCACATTATCTTATCCAATCCGGATATGCTGCATACCGGCATCCTACCGCATCATACCAACTGGGGCGACTTCTTCACTCATCTGCGCTTCGTCGTCATCGATGAAATGCACACCTATCGCGGGGTGTTCGGCTCGCATGTGGCAAACGTCATCCGAAGACTCAGGCGTGTGGTGAATTTTTACGGCGCGAACCCGCAGTTCATCCTGGCCTCCGCGACCATTGGAAACCCGAAGGAGCTCGCGGAACATCTCATCGAAAGACCCGTCTACTTGATCGAGAACGACGGCTCCGCCCGCGGACCGCGTCACTTCATCGTCTACAACCCGCCGGTCACAGACCGAACGCTCGGTCTGCGAAAATCTTCGCTTCTCGAAGGCGTCAGGCTCGCCGAGGATTTACTAAAACAAGAGGTGCAATCGGTCATTTTTGCCAGATCGCGCCGAAGCGTCGAGATCATCCTGCGCTATCTTCAGGAGAATCAAGAGCACCAATCTCTGGTCTCCAATCACCAATTACCGATCCCCACTCCCCACCCATCCGCCATCCGCGGCTATCGCTCCGGCTATCTCCCCACGCAGCGCCGCGAGATCGAAAAAGGCCTCCGCGACGGCACGGTCAAAACAGTTGTCGCCACGAACGCACTCGAGCTGGGGATCGACATCGGCGGGCTGGGCGCGGCGATCCTCATCGGCTACCCGGGCACCGTCGCTTCCGCGCGGCAGCAGGCGGGTCGCGCCGGCCGCGGGCTCGAATCCGCCGCGGCGGTAATGGTGGCCTCCGCCGGTCCCATCGACCAGTTCCTTGCACATCACCCCGAATATTTCTTCGAGCGCTCCCCGGAGCAAGCCCTGATCAACCCCGATCATCTCCTGATCCTGCTCGAGCACTTGCGCTGCGCGCTGTTCGAACTGCCTTTCCAAAAGGGTGAAGGCTTCGGGGGGCTCTCAGGCGAAACCGCCGACGAGTACCTCCACTTTCTGCTTTCCAATCATGAAGCCCACATGTCTCAGGATAAATACTTCTGGATGGCAGACTCCTACCCCGCCGCGAACATTTCCCTGCGCTCCGCCTCGCCGCAGGGTGTGGTGCTCCAAGCTATTCTGGAGAACCGGCCCCAAACTATTGGCACCGTGGACGGCGAAAGCGCGCTGTGGATGGTGCATCCCCGGGCGATCTATCTGCACGAGGCGCAACCGTTTTTTGTAAACGAATTGAGTCTCGAAGAGCATATCGCCCGCCTGAGCCCCATCGAAAGCGACTACTACACCGAGCCGCTGCGCAGCACGGAAGTCACTCTTCTCTCAGAGTCTGCTCACAAGGCCGTCCCAAGCGGTGAGAAAAAATGGGGCGAGCTCCAGGTCACTACCCAAGTTACCGGCTTCCGCAAACGCCGCTGGTACACGCATGAGAATCTGGGAGAAGAACCGCTGGATCTGCCTCCGACGGACCTGATGACGACCGGCTACTGGTTCTCGCTCTCCGAAGAGGCGGTCACGCGTCTGCGCGCAGCCGGAACCTGGTCCAACGACCCGAATGACTACGGCTCCGAATGGCCTCGCATCCGCGACCGGGTACGGACCCGTGACCGATATACGTGCCAGATCTGTGGGGCGGTCGAGACGACACGCCAGCATGACGTGCATCACAAGACTCCCTTCCGCGCGTTCAGGGCTCCTGATGGATCGCCAGATCCGTTGCAGGCAAATCGTCTCGAAAACCTGATTACCCTCTGCCCCGCCTGCCACCGCAAAGCGGAGCAGAACGTCCGCATGCGCAGCGGGCTCTCCGGGCTGGCGTATGTGCTCGGCAATCTGGCGCCTCTGTTCCTGATGTGCGACCCGGGCGACCTGGGCACCCACGTCGAGCCCGTCGAGAACCCGACCTTCGGGGGGCCAGCCGTGGTGCTCTACGACCTCATCCCGGCGGGGATCGGCTTCAGCCAGAAACTGTTCGACATACACGACGAACTGATGGCCCGCGCTCTCGAACTGGTCGGCGAATGCCCCTGCGTGGACGGCTGTCCTTCCTGCGTAGGGCCGGGTGGGGAAAATGGGGTTGGAGGCAAACCGCAGGCATTGGAGATATTAAAAGAGTTGACTTCGACGTGATAAACATCCGCTTCCTTCAACGTGAAGAAATCCCGCTCGTGTGGCAAATTGACCGGCGCGAGATTGTTGAAAACATTTACTATCTACAGAACGGCAAATTAGTGCTTAAACCGGACTATTTCGACATCCAGGGCTGGCCGCCGGGCGGGCCGGAACAGTACACGCCCATCCTGCTCGATTGTTATGACCGCGGCGGCACGTTCTGGGGCGCATTCGAAAACGATGCACTTGTTGGCGTCGCAATCCTGGAAAGCAAGTTCATCGGTGCACAGCAGGACACACTTCAGCTCAAGTTCCTGCACGTCAGCCGCGAGTATCGCAGACAGAGACTGGGCATGACCCTTTTCAACATGGCCGTTAAAAGAGCCCGGACGCTAGGCGCCAAAAGGTTATACATCTCCGCGACGCCCTCAGAGAATACGGTCAATTACTATTTACGGCTGGGATGTGTCCTAGCAAGTGAGATTGACCCGGGGTTGTTTGCGCTGGAACCGGAGGACATCCATCTCGAGTATGCGATCTCGTAATCTATATCAAGAGTTAATGATAAAAACAAAACTTCAATACAAGTATATGCTTTTGTTTCTGAGCATCGCTCTACTTGGCATATTAGCATGCAATGCGCTTGTCCCAGTGCCCAGTGCAACGCCTTCACTTGTGCCGCCGACTGCCACATCTATATCACTTGCGGAGAAGGTAGTACTCTCCTCTGTTTCGCTGCGTGAAACGAACCAAATTCCTGCCTACGCGATCAACGCCGAAATTCCGACCTTACAGGGAAGCACGGATGCACGCGTAGTAACCTTCAATATGGAAATGACAAAACTGGTTCACGGAGAGATCGATTCCTTTAAAAAGAATACTTCTAAATTACCTGATGATCCTACTTTCGCCAGTAGTTTCTTTCACGTGATATACACCCTGATGCTACAAAGCGGTGATATCTGGGGTCTCAAATTGGATTTTTCAGGATACGCATCTGGCGCGGCGCATCCTTATCATTACAGTGTCACGGTGAACTATGATCTGGGTCAGAGCAAGGAACTTGCTCTGAGCGATCTCTTCCTCCCTAATTCAAATTATCTCGAAGCGATCTCGAGTTATTGCATTATGGAGTTGAGCAAACGAGACATCGCCTTTGACATGTTCTCTGAGGGTGCAGCGCCGACTCCCGAGAATTACCGCAACTGGAATATCACCGCAGACGGGTTGATGATCACCTTTGACGAGTACCAGGTCGCCCCTTATGCGGCTGGCCCGCAGACGGTCATTGTGCCGTATGGTGTTTTGCAACCAATGATCGATCCCCTAGGGCCGCTAGGCAAACTTAGCCAATGACCTCATACGGGACACCGCGCACCTCCCATTCGCCGCCATTGGTCGTCCCCCTTACGCTGACAGGCAGTAACCTTGCCGGCACGCCTGAATTCGGGATCCAGATCCGGTCCTTGACCGGCAAGATCAGCAAGCCATGATCATCCCCAAGGGGTGTGAACGTCTCATTCGGCTGCTGCTTGAACACGGTCAAGTTCAGCCGGGAACAAAGCTCATCAGCAAACGCCAGGACATCCTCGGAAGGCAGGCCGATCTCGCTGACATTCAAGATTTGGCGACTGTCGAACCCGCCGTCTGCCGCATTTTCCAGGCTATGCCGGGCGATGAATTCAAGGACATTTCCGGCTGCGTCTTTAAAATATACTGAATGTGAATTCCAGCTTTCGGACTCGAACTCGTCGTTTCCACTTTCGTCGCTGAGCAAAGGTACGCGGCCGGAAATCCAGTCTTTTGCCGCGCGGAACTGGTTCTCGGGAATATTGAACGCAAAGTGATAGGCACCCTCAAAATCGGGCGGCGCTTGCGAAAAGAGAACCTCGGTGCTCCCTGCCTTTACCGTCAGGCCGGAAGAAGTCAGTTTTACGGGTAGTTCCAGGATACGAGCGTAGAAGTCTCTCTGCGACTGTAAGTCTCCTGCCAGGAGCTTCAGGTACCGAATATTCATTCGCCTCTACCTTTCTGCATTCGGCCCTCTTCTGATCCAAGACCGAACTGTCAAACGACGCAACTACTCCTCCCTCAGCCAGCGCTTGACCGCCTCGTAAGGATGCACGTACTTTGACATCTTATCGAGAAGCTGGTTTGGCTCAGATTCACAGAACAGGGACTCACGATGCTCCCGAAAGATAAAGCCCTCTGCTACGGCATGGTCGATGGCCGCCAGCAACGGCGCATAGTAATTCCTTACATTGAATAAGCCTACAGGCTTGTCGTGGGCACCGGTCTGCGCCCAGGTGATCGTCTCGAACAGCTCATCGAGCGTGCCCAGCCCGCCGGGCATGGCGATATAGCCGTCTGAAAGCTCGTGCATGCGCGCTTTGCGGGCATGCATGCCCTGGACCACATCCATCTGGGTGAGACCAATGTGTGCGAGCGCCACAGTATTCATGGAAGGGATGATCACGCCGATTACCTGCCCGCCTGCTTCGAGCGTCCCGTCTGCCACCGCGCCCATCAGACCGGTCTTCCCGCCGCCGTAGATTAAACGAATGCCCCTCTCGGCCAGGGTTCGCCCCAACAAGCGCGCCGCAGACGGATAGTCCGGGTGAACCGAGTCCGACGATCCGCAAAAAACACAAATTGATTTCATAACATCCATCCGGAAGCCTCGTTATTTTTTACAGGATTGTTCTGTACGTGAGTTTTACCACACCAGAGGGGCTGCAGTACACAGGATATCTGGAAAACGAACTTGAAATATTGTAACCTTCTTGTAAACAAATTCTAATCTTATTTATACACAGAGTTCCCCCCCTTTTTGGTAGAATTATGCCAGATATCAGGAGAAAACTATGGCTGGCATGGAGCGTTTTACACAACGAGCAAGAAGAGTACTGAGCATAGCGCATCAGGAAGCTGAGCGTGCTCGTAATAATAATATTGGGACTGAACATCTTTTACTTGGATTAATGGATGAGGAGGGCGGTGTCGCAGGCCGTGTGCTGCGTGAACTTGGCATGATGTCTGACCGGGTGCGTGAAGTCATCCGTCGCGTGACCACCAGTTCGACCAGTTTCGACCCTAATCGCGTCGAACTGGCATCGGATACGCAGCAGGTGCTGGAATATGCCGTGGAGGAGGCCCGCAGACTGGGTCATCACTACATCGGTACCGAGCACATCCTGCTCGGGCTGGTACGCGTAGATAGCACGGCCATGGAGGTGCTGCGCAGGCTCGGCGTAACGGCGGAGCAGATCCGCAGGCAGACTCGCCGGGTGCTGAATGAGTCCGCCTCTTCCTCCCCGTCGCCCGCTGGCGGGAGCACCGCGCGTGGCTCATCGCCGAATCCAAAGACCCCCCTGGTCGACCAATTGGCTTCTGATCTGACGTCTAAAGCGGAAGAGAAGAAGCTGGATCCAGTGATTGGCCGCCAGATGGAGATCGAGCGCGTCATCCAGATCCTGGCGCGCCGCACCAAGAACAACCCGGCCCTGATCGGCGAGCCCGGCGTCGGGAAAACCGCCATTGTCGAGGGGCTGGCCCAGCGCATCGTCGACGGCGATGTGCCCGCGCCGCTCATGAACAAACGGCTTCTGCAGCTCGATGTGGGGTCGCTGGTCGCAGGCACGATGTATCGCGGCCAGTTCGAGGAGCGGCTCAAACGGGTCATTGATGAACTCAAACAATCCGGAGCAATTCTCTTTATTGACGAAGTACACATGCTGGTCGGCGCGGGCGCCGCGGGCTCCTCTGTCGACGCGGCGAATATTCTTAAACCGGCGTTATCACGCGGTGAGCTGCAGGTGATCGGCGCGACCACGATGGACGAGTATCGCAAGCACATCGAATCGGATGCTGCACTCGAGCGCCGCTTCCAGCCGATTACGGTGGATGAGCCCTCCGAGGAAGAGACGATTGAAATCCTCAGAGGCATCCGTTCGGCGTATGAGGAGCATCATCATCTCGTGATCTCAGATGAAGCTCTCGAAGCCGCTGCACACTTGTCATCCCGCTATGTAACTGAGCGCTTCCTCCCGGACAAGGCGATCGACCTGATCGACGAGTCTTCGTCCCGTGTCCGCATGTACAAGAGCGAGGCCGCCAAGGAATCCAAGGATTTGTTTGGCCAGCTCAGGCAGGCGCGCCAGAACCGCTCCCTTGCGCAGGAGGAAGGCAACAGCGAGGATGTAAGGGAATGGGAGGAGCGCGAAATAGAGCTCGGCGAGCAGATCGAGCGTCTGCGCACCGGCTGGGACCGCGCCAGCAGCCCGATCGTTTCTGCTGAAGATATCGCCGAAGTCGTCTCCATGTGGACAGGTGTCCCGCTCATGCAGCTCGCGGAGGAAGAATCACAGCGTCTGCTCAAGATGGAAGACGAATTACGCAAGGGCATCATCGGCCAGGAAGACGCGATCGTGGCGATCTCGCGAGCGGTCCGCCGGGCCCGCGCCGGGTTGAAGGATCCCACGCGCCCGATTGGTTCGTTCATGTTCCTCGGCCCGACCGGCGTGGGCAAGACCGAGCTGACCAAGATTCTGGCCAAGTTCATGTTCGGCAGTGAGGATGCGGCGGTCCAGCTGGATATGTCCGAGTTCATGGAGCGGCATACCGCCTCCCGTCTGGTGGGCGCGCCTCCCGGATACATCGGCTATGAGGAAGCCGGCCAATTGACCGAGGCACTGCGCCGCCGCCCGTATTCGATCGTTGTTTTCGATGAGGTGGAGAAGGCACATCCCGAAGTCCACAACATGCTCCTGCAGATCATGGAAGAAGGCCACCTCTCCGATGCGAAGGGCCGCAAGGTGGACTTCCGCAACGCGATCATTGTCATGACGTCAAACATCGGCGCGGATATGATCAAGCGGCAGTCATCCCTGGGCTTTGCCCTCAAACGGGATGAGGTCACAGAAGAAAGATTGTCCTACGAAGATATGCGCAAGAAGCTGAGCGAGTCACTCAAGCGCGCCTTCCGGCCCGAGTTCATCAACCGCCTGGATGCGGTAGTGATCTTCCGCTCGCTCAACAAGGAAGATATCCAGAAGATCGTCTCGCTCGAGCTGGATAAGGTCGCGGAGCGCCTCAAGGAGCACAGCCTGACGCTGACAGCCACTACCGAGGCCCTGGCTTCGCTGGCAGACCTGGGTTATGACGTCGAGTTCGGCGCGCGCCCGCTGCGGCGCGTCATCCAGCAAAAGGTCGAAGATCCACTGTCCGACCGGGTTCTGGGCGGCGAATTCCAGAATGGCGACTCCATCCAGGTGAATGTGAATACCGAAGGAGAAATCACGCTCGAGCGCACAGGCGAGAAAGAGCAAGAGCCAGAAGCGCCGGCGGTGTAAACCCACTTGTCCCGCAGTTGAACTGCGGGACAAGTTTTTCGTAATCCTTTCTTAATAATTTTTCGGTCTGTCACGTTGTCTATGGGGTGAAGAAAATCGCGAGAAAAGGAGAAATCATATGAACACCAATCTTCAAACCGCGACACTGGCCGGGGGATGCTTCTGGTGTCTCGAAGCTGTTTATGATGAGATCAAGGGCGTCCACTCGGTGGAATCCGGCTATGCGGGCGGCCATGTGGACAACCCAACCTACCGGGAAGTCTGCAACGGCACAACGGGCCATGCCGAGGTCGTGCAGGTCCGCTTCGATCCGGAGGTCGTCTCCTACCGTGACCTGTTGAATGTGTTCTTTGCCATTCATGATCCGACCACTCTGAACCGCCAGGGTGCAGACGTGGGTACGCAGTATCGCTCTGCCATCTTCTATCATGACGAGGAGCAGAAGCAGATCGCCGAGGAACTGGTCAAGGACCTCAATGCCCAGAACATCTGGGACCGGCCCATTGTCACCGAAGTAACAAAGTTCGATAAGTTCTACATAGCGGAGGACTATCACCAGGAGTACTTCGCCAGAAATCCGTACCAGCCCTATTGTATGGCCGTGGTCGCGCCGAAGGTGTCCAAGTTCCGTAAGCACTTCCTGGACATGCTGAAGAAGCAAGAGGCGTGAGTACGAAAAATCGCAGAGGCAGCCTCTGCGATTTTTTTATAGCCAGAGACTTAAGAGTGCGGCCTTCTGCGTCTGTTCCTCCACAAATACATCATCTCCCCTCACAAGCGTCGCAGGCCAGCCTCCCAGATCCTGGTTCCAGAGTTTTCCCCGCAGGAAAACGTTCATGCCATACATCGCGCCGCTGGCTCGCATGCGGCCTGCCAGCGCGTACTTGTTCCAGGCCTGCCCTTCGGTGATCTTCTCGATATCGGTGCGATCCACATCTGCGGGCGTCTGCCAGCCGTCATATCCGCGCCACGGTTGATTCCAGCTTTGCATGCCGGAGGCATCATAAGAAGGCACAGCCAGCAAATCGATCTGTTGTTTTTTCAGAGCGGCATATGCCGGTGGGTACCATGAGTCTGCGCAGACCAACACGCCGAGACGACCGGCAGGTGTGTCAAACGATGGGATGTCACTGGCCGAGGCGGGCGTGATGAAAGTCAATTCCCTCGCCGTCGGGAATGCTTTGCGTATCAATGGCTGCCGAGCGATGCCATCAGAACCGTAAACAACGCTTGCGTTATAGAGCGGGCCCTGATGCGTGACCAGTTGCCCGCTTGAGATTTGCGGTGCAGGCAGTATGATTGAACCCGCGATGGCCGTGACCGAGTGCTCCCGTGCAATCCGTGCGAAAGTATCCTGGTAAATCTCTGCCATCTGATACGCTTTCATTCGAAAGAAAGCCGCCTCCGCCCTGCCCTTCTCCCTCGATGTGAGAAAATGCGAGAGAAATTCCAGTGGATGATGAAATACCATCAGCCTTTCGGCCGCCTGGAGGGTCTCCGCATGAAGTATTGTTTCACTCTCACCGGCCAGCACCAGCCAGGT
>DASTFG010000088.1:0-7568 GCA_035708785.1 Anaerolineales bacterium | reverse complement strand
GCGGCATGGCGGATATACACGACCGGGCCGAGGTGATCAGCGAGAATAATTTTCCTTCCGGGGCGGGGATCGCCTCCTCGGCCTCTGCTTTTGCGGCGCTGGCGCTGGCGGGCAGTAGGGCCGCGGGACTGAAGCTGGATGAGAAAGAGCTCTCGCGTCTGGCGCGGCGCGGGTCGGGGTCGGCGGCGCGCTCGGTTCCCAGCGGATTCGTCGAGTGGCAGGCCGGCGCAAACGACGAGGACTCATTTGCCTTTTCGATCGCGCCGCCCGAGCACTGGGATCTGGTGGATTGCATAGCAATTGTCACTACAGCGCATAAGAAGACCGGCTCTACCGAAGGCCACTCGGTCGCGTGGACCAGCCCGCTGCAAGCGGCCCGCGTGGCAGACGCGCCACGCCGGCTTGAGATTTGCCGGAAGGCAATCCTCGAGCATGACTTTAATACCTTTGCGTCCATCGTCGAGCACGACTCCGATATGATGCACGCGGTTATGATGACCTCCACGCCATCTCTGCATTACTGGAAGCCCGAAACGATCCGTGTGATGCACGCTGTCCGTGAGTGGAGAAACGAGGGGATCCATGTCTGCTACACGATCGACGCGGGCGCGAATGTCCATGTGCTTTGTCTGGAATCCGAAGCGCACACCATCGATAAACGCTTGCGTGAAGCCGCGGGGGTCCGGGATGTGCTGGTCGCGCGGGCAGGAGGCTCGGCGAAGATCCTGGAGAATCATTCGCGCTGATCGGAGCGACGAGAGCATCCTGAGCTTGTCGAAGGATGATGTGCGTAGTCAAAGCGCAGATTGCTTGTAACGGATCCTTCGACTACGGGCTCCGCCCTCCGCTCAGGATGGAGTTAGCGGGTTAGAAAGTGGCTCGGTGGGCACAGAGCGCAGGTCGATTTCAACCGCAGACAGCAGCAATTGAATCCCCAGTAAGACAGAAAGCGTTGGCAGCATCACTGTCCCGGTCGGCGCGGGGATGCCGAGGCTTGCGTACTGGATCCATTTATAGATGCCGAAGGTCAGGCCGAACAGCAAAAGCGGCAGGCCCACAAGAAGATAGATACTGCCCATCGAGAAATCATAGATGAAGTTCTTGAGCACCAGCCGGCGGAGAAATGTGAGCAGGAGCTTGGGTGGGAACTCGAACAGAATGCGGTGGACCAGCAGGTTCGATACTTCATCCCGGTAGCGGGCAGGCATGGGGATGTCTTTCACGACCGCCCCGAGCAGATAGAGCTGGGCGAGCATCGAGGTTTCGAAGTAAAAGCTGCGGTCGACGCGTCCGAGAGGCAGCTGGGCAAGCACCTCGGAACGGATGGCGCTGAACCCATTGGTCGGGTCGAACAGGTTCCAGTAGCCGGTCGCGGCCTTGGCCAGGAAGCCCAGTCCCATATTGCCCACACGCCGGGTCAGCGGCATTTTCTGCAGGGACTTGAAATCCCGGAAACGGTTGCCCTTGGTGTAGTCCGCCTGGCCATTGACGAGCGGGGTCAGGAGCGCGGGCAATTCGTCCACGTTCATTTGACCGTCGCCGTCGATCTTGACGACGATCTGCGCTTCGAGCTCGAGCGCTTTGCGATAGCCTGTGACCATCGCGCCGCCTACGCCCAGGTTTGATGGGTGGCGGATCAGGTGGATGCGTCCATCCTCCTTCGCGGCAGCCGCGACAAGGTCCGGGGTGGCATCGGGGGAAGCATCGTCCACCACAATGATGTGTCTGATGTACTCCGGCAGCGCGCACAGGACGGACTGGATCTCCTTTTCCACGCGATAACAGGGGATCACCGCCGCAATGGAATAATCTCGAAAGTCGAGGGAGGAACGCATGAGTCTATTCCCCGCTGAAGGGTGGCGAGGGAAGGTCATTCGATGGAAACGATGAATTGATAATGTGGCTGGCCGCCCTCCTGCACTTCCACTTCCTGCCCCGGATACTTCCTGCGGATCACATCCGCGATCCGGTTGGCCTCCGCATGAGGCAGATCCTGCCCATAAAATAAAGTAATGAGCTCGTGCTCGTCTGCCCTGGCTTTTTCCAGGAGCTCCAGACAACCCTGTTCCACGGAGCCTGCCGAGGCAACCAGCTTGCCATCGAGCAGGGCGATCACCTGGCCGCTCTCCACATTGACCCCGTCGATCTCCACCGAGCGGGTCGCCGTCGTGATCTCGCCGGAGCGTACATGCTCCAGAGCTTTCGCCATCTTCTCGGCAACGGACTCCAGTTCCCCGTCGGGATGGAGCGCGAGCATGGCGGCCAGTCCCTGGGGAATGGTCCTGCTCGGCACAACGACCACCTGCTTGACGGTCACCTCTTTCGCCTGGTTGGCTGCCATGATGATGTTCTTGTTATTTGGCAGGATAATGACCTTGTCCGTCGGCAGGTTCTCGAACGAGTGCAAAAAGTCCTGCGTGGACGGGTTCATGGTCTGCCCGCCTTCCACGACCGCGGCCGCGCCGAGGCTGGCAAAGATGCGGCTCAAGCCCGCGCCGGGTGAGACGACGACCACCGCGATCTGCCCGGGCTCCACCGGGCTCAGTGACAGGCGCCCGGCTTTGCGCTTCTGGAGGTCGTCCATCTGTGCGAGCAGGTTTTCCATCGCCACTTTCGTGATCGTGCCGATGCCCATGATGTAATCGATGGGCTCATAGCGCTTGTCCAGCGGTACATGGATGTGCATGCGGTACATCCCTTCGCCCTCGCCCACCTGGATGGATGTGCCCATCTCCTCGAGCCGCCCGTAGAACTTTTGCAGCTCGAAATTCTCCGCGGGCAGGAAATCCACCACCACCTCGTAATCCTGTCCCTCCTCCACTTCCTCCAGCGCGCCCTGCATTTGCATGCTCGAGATCGGCTGGACGCTCATCAGCGGCGTCTCGAGCGATTCGCCGTACACATGGCGCAGCATGCCCTCCAGCACAAAGAACAGGCCTTTGCCGCCCGAGTCGACCACGCCGGCCTGCTTGAGAACGGGAAGCAGTTCGGGCGTTTTCTGGACCGCCTCATCTGCGGCCCTGACCGCCACTTCAAGGATCTCGATCGCGTCCTGCGTGGTTTCCAGAGCCGCCTCTGTGGCCGCGGCAACTTCCCGGGCGACGGTTAAGATGGTTCCTTCCACCGGGCGGACGACGCCCTTGTAGGCCGTGTCGCGCGCTTCGCCGAGCGCCTTCGCCAGCGTGACGCCATCCAGGACCTCCTTCCCGTGCACGCCGCGCGAGAAGCCCCGCCACAACTGGGAAAGGATCACACCCGAATTCCCGCGCGCGCCCATCAGGGCGCCCTTCGATACCGCCGCGGCCATGTCACCGATGCTGCGATGGCCGAGGTCCTTGATCTCGTTCCAGGCGGATTGCATGGTGAGGACCATGTTCGTCCCGGTATCGCCATCGGGCACAGGGAACACGTTCAGCGCATTGACCGTCTGCTGGTTGGTGCGCAGCCAGGTCAGCCCCGCCTCTACCAGCCTCTTCATGGACTGGCCATTGATCGATTTTTTGCGGAGTCTCTCAACACGTGCGGTATCGACTGCCATGGTCCTTCTGCTCCTAGTCGGTATTACTCACGCGCAGTCCCGCCACGTGGACATTGATATTGTTCACCTTGAGCCCGAGTGCTTTTTCGACATGGTAGCGGACGGTGTTGGCCACACTCTCCGCCACCGAATTGATGCGTGTGCCATATTCCACGATGATATGGATCTCGATATCGATTTCCTCGCCGTTGTAGTCGACGGTAACGCCGCGCAAGGGCTCGCGTGTAATGCTCTTGACGATGCCATCTGCCACATTTTTTGGCGCCAGCCCGACGACGCCATAAGATTCCAATGTAGCATGATAGGCGATCGTCGCGATGGCGTTCGGTGAGATATGGATCCCGCCCAGAGAGGTCGTATCTTCGCCCATAGGTTCCTTTTCTACATTTCTGTACTTGTTTTAACATCTCGCCTTGAGGAAGGTCGCGATGTATGGTAAAATGCCGTGCCTTTTGAAAGGGCAATGAAACATTGGAATTATAGCAAGAAAGGATATTGCAAGAAAATGGCTAAGTGCGCAAACTGTGGAAAGACAACGACCTTCGGTCACAGCCGCTCGTTCTCCCAGCGGGCTACAAACCGCAAGTTCAAACCGAACCTGCAGAAGACGCTCGTCATGGAGAACGGCCGCCCGGTGCACAAAATCCTGTGCGCCAAGTGTATCAAGACTTTGACGAAATCTGCCGCGTAAGGGTTTGGTTTCTCGAAAACAAAGGTCATGGCGCTGCGGTGCCATGATTTTTGTTTTAAAGCTGGGCGCGCAAGGCCCGGACGCCCGCCGCCGTTCCCTGCGGGTGCTTGAAGATGGCGGAGGCCGCCACAAACGCGGTTGCGCCTGCCTCTTTCATCTTGGGCAGGGTTGCGGCATTGATCCCGCCGTCCACTTCAAGCCAGGCGGAGGAGCCAAGCGCATCCAGCTTCCTGCGGATCTCTGCCGTCTTTGCTATGGACTCAGGTATGAACTTGCCTCCGGAGAAACCCGGATGTACGCTCATCACCAGGACCAGGTCTGCGAGTGGCAGGACGGCCTGGATGGCCGAGATGGGTGTTTCCGGGTTCAGGACCACACCGGCTCTGCACCCCAGCGATTTGATCGTATCCAATGTCTGATCCAGCTGCGGGCAGGCCTCCACGTGGACGGTCAGCCCGCTTGCGCCTGCCTTTGCGAAGGCTTCGAGATATTTCTCGGGGTTCTCGATCATCAAGTGTACATCCAGTGGAAGCTTCGTCGCGCGTCTGCAGGCTTCGACGATCACCGGCCCGATCGTAATGTTCGGGACGAAATGCCCATCCATCACATCCACATGGATCCAATCTGCTCCAGCCGATTCGCACAGGCCGATCTCTTCGCCGAGACGCGTAAAATCTGCAGAAAGGATGGATGCTGAGATCACATATTCATTCATTAGCGGGGGTTATACAGGAAATAAATGTAAATCCAGAACGGGATCAAGCCGCCGACTGTGATGATCGCGATCAGGCCGAGCGCAACGGAAACCCAATCGATGTCCGGGACAGAGAAGTCCGCGGAGGAAAAGATCGACTCGGAACGCCTGGGCGGAGGTGCCGGCGGAATGACAACCGGCGCTTCCGGCTGCTGGTAGGTGGAGGCCGCTTCGGGTGTCAGGCTCAGGGCAGGCGCAGCCTGCTCATCGCGCTGCGTCCCAAAGCGGAGCAGGACGCGTCCCAGCTGGTCGGCAGTGCGATAGCGGGCCGCCGGTTCCTTTGCCAGCACCTTCAGGACGATCTGCTCGAGCGCAGACGGGATATCGGGCACATACTCACTGGGTGGGATGGGGGACGATTCGAGGTGCATGCGCGCCAGCTCTTCGCTTGTCGGCGCCGCAAAGGGCAGCGCCCCGGTCAGCACCTCATACATGACCACGCCGAGGGAATACACATCCGAGGCCGGGGATGGCGGCTCCCCGACTGCCTGCTCGGGCGCGAAGTACTGCGGCGATCCCCAGACCACGTCCGCGCGCTCATCGGGCAGGATCGTGGAAAGCGCACGCGCGATCCCGAAGTCGGTAACTTTGAGGCGGCCATCGGTTGTGACGATCATATTGTGCGGCTTGATATCGCAGTGGACCAGTCCGGCGCGGTGAGCATACCCGATCCCGGCGCAGGCCTGCACCATCAGCGGAATGGCCTCCTCCACGGAATAGCGCCCGCGCTGGCGCAGGATGGTCTTCAGGTCTTTGCCCGGGATATGCTCCATTACGATGAACAGCTGCGCGTGATCCAGGCCAAAGTCGTGCACCGTAACGATATTCGGATGGGAAAGGTTGGCGGCGGCGCGTGCCTCCTGGCGAAAGCGCTGCTGGAAAGCAGTATCGTTCGAATAATTCTCGTGCAGGACCTTGATTGCCACGGAACGCTCGAGCATGAGATCGCGAGCTCGATACACATCTGACAGCCCGCCTGCGCCAAGCCGCTCGAGCGGCTGGTACCGGTTGTTGAGTAACATACCCTCGTTCATTACGAAAAAGATTATAACACCGCCTCCAGCCGCTTCTCGGGCGTACCCCAGATACCATACCCAAATCACTCTTGTTAATTGAAAATAATACTGTTTTATTTGGAGGTTGCGGAACGTACCCGCGCGAAGCGAGCGGTAGGCGTCCGCCGAAGGTCCCTGGCGCAGCATGCCCGTTGACGATAGGGTGCTAAGGGAAAGTGGCGGTGGGAGTTAAGAAAGAACCTGCCTCTCGTAGATCCCCGCCAGGGGATATAAGGGAAGCAGGTCCAAGATACGTGTGCAGCGAGTCAATTAATCGATCAGGTAGGTGACGTTGACGGTCACGGTGAAGGTCAGTTGTCCTGGTTGGATCGGGACGGCCGCAGCTTCCGCAGCAACGCCGGCACCGCCGCCCTTGCCATCGAAGATCGGATAGACCGGGCTGTCGATGAAGTTGATGGTCTGGAGCTCGCCAAGGGTCACGCCGGAGGCCTCCGCCAGTTCCTGCGCCTTGGCCTGCGCATCCCGAATGGCCTCTGCGCGGGCGGTCTGGAGCGCCTCGTCCTTGTCCTCCACGTCGAACTGGACGCTGTTCACGGTGTTCGCGCCGGCCTCGACGGCGGTATCGAGCAGGTCGCCGAGCGTATCCAGCTCACGTACCGTGACATAGACCGTGTTATCCACTGCATAGGTCTTCTCGCCGGTGGGCTGGCCTGTTTGCGGATCGTACCTGTCAACCGGCCAGATGCTGAAGTTCATCGTGCGGATATCATTGGCCTCGATGCCGAAGTCGCGGATCGCGGCAATCAGGGCTTCGGTCTGTGTGGTGTTCTCGGCCACCGCCTCCGCCGCGGTCAGCTTTTCGGTATGGACGCCAATATAAATATAGGCGATATCGGGCGCCAGGTGAGCCTCGCCGCTGCCTGCTACACTCAATGTCCGCAGGGGAGGGGGCGCCGCCTGGTTAACGGTCGTCGGTCCGCATGCGCTCACCAAGAGGGCAAGCAGGACGAGAGTCCCCAGGATAAGGGATTTGGTCTTCATAAGCGATCAACTCCTTGTTGAAAATTTTCTCATCGCAAAGTAGACGCTACCCGCATTAAAAAGTTCCCGCGGCTGAGGCTACGCGCAGGGGATCGCTGCGCCGCGAAACTGAGGGGGACCAAAACACCGGAATGGATCTCAAAGACAGCCCGAAAGGCCTATGCCTAAATAAGGCCGCGGGTACCCGCAGGGTGCCTAAATGTAGGGGATGTAGTCCTTGTATTTTCGCCGGTTTGCCTGTACAATCTTGGTACATCTGTTCTAAGAAACCAGGAATTATGCCGGTAAACTTCCAGCAAGTCTATGCTCGTATTAAAGAGATCGCCGAGGGAGCCCAGGAAAGCAAGCGGATCCTCGAGGAGCGCCGCCTGAGGGCCCGTGAGCTGCTCAGCCTGTACGCGGCCGAATTGGACCTCCTGCGGCAGCAAGTGGAAGCGGCCAAGGCTGTCGATCCCAACATCCGCTGCGCCACACCCCTCCGGGAGTCGCTCGCCTCCTCCTTCCCGCCGCCTGTTTCCGTGACCGACG
>DASTFG010000087.1:0-3029 GCA_035708785.1 Anaerolineales bacterium | reverse complement strand
TATATCCTTGTCCAGCAGATCGAGATCATCCAATGAGCAGGAGCTGGGGTAAATATTCCGGCGGCAGACGGGTGTAGGCAAATGCCGCGCACAAGCTGAATCCGTTGATCAGGAAATGCAGGAGAATCCCCGGCCAGAGTGAGTTCGATCTGTGATAGAGGTAGGCGAGCACCAAGCCGAGGATAAATGTCGGGATCAGTGAAGCGGGATCCAGGTGGGCGACCGCAAAGATCGCGGAACTTACCAGCAGGGCGCTGGTCCACCCGTATTTCTGGCGAAACCCCTGGAAGACAAACCCTCGGAAGAATATTTCTTCTACGAACGGGGCGAAGATGACCCCAACGAGGAAAAACCATCCTGGCGACTCGAGCATCTCGATCAGCCGCAGGATCGTTTCGCCCTGCGTATCGACCCCGAGCCGCAACAGGATCAAGTTGTGTACCAGGATAATCATATACCCCACGATGACCAGGCCGCAGCCCAGGCCCAACACCTTTGGCTCGAAGCTCCTGAAGCCGAGATGTTTCCAGTGAATTCGCTTCCAGGCGAAGATCAAGATGACGGGCAGGAGGAACGCCAGCTCGAGCAGGACAATCCAGGCGCTCTGCGCAAGCGCTGTCCTTGAATCCCGCGGTGCAACGAAGAGGAACAGGATATCGATCACCCCGAGCATCAGGACGCCCAGCCAGGCATCCCGTGCGCTCCAGGGGACGGCGTGTTCGGACGGACCCGGGGGAGCAGCAGGCTGCCGAAATTCGAAGCTCATTCGTCCTCTCCCAGCTCGCGATAGACGACCCATTGGCCCTTGCGGTCGTCCACATTTTTCATAGCGCGGTCATAGTAGAGATCGAAGACCTGGCCGGTATCCACTTTGACCCGGAAATAGAACCTGCCCACGTTCAACGAACCGCGGCTGGAGGCAACTGCCGCGTGGGCCGGACGCATGTTGCGGGCCATCTTGCCGCGACGTGTGAAATCCGTCCACGAGGAAAGCATTTCGAGCACACGATAGGTCCTGTCGCCCCAGATAAAGCCGTTCGGGCAGTCGGGACTCTTCTCGCGCGCGGGCGGCGTATCGAAGAGTGGCTCGATCGGTTCGTCTAAAAAGTGAAGGGGTCGCAGCTCGTCCACCTGAATCTCTACAGCTTATACGGATCCTCTGCCTGCAAGAAGGCAAGCAGCATCCCGCGCAGGGGATGGTCGTTCAGCCAGGCGCGGATTTGTTTGATCCGCTCGTAATCCTCCTCGCCAAGTTTTTCCAAATAAATGTGATCCAAATGGTTCCTGGTCTCGGCCGCCCGCAAGTTTTCCTGGAACGGACGCGTGAACAATTCGTTCAGGTTGTCGTGCAGGTTGCGGTCGATCAAGACCTCCCACTCATGCTGGTCGAGCCAGATCCCATTGCAGCTGCGGCAGCGGTCCACATAAAATTCGGTATCGGGGAAGATCTTATAGCGTGCCATGATATGACCGCAATCGGGACAAAACTTCAGCTCCCTGACCTCCCACAGCGGGTCGATCTCGATGGCGCCCTCTTTTGGTGGAAATTCACGGCCCAGAGTCCTGCGCCAGGTGAGATAGGCATTGGATGGGATCGAGACGCCGCCGCAGTTCGAACATTGCCTCGCGGGCAGCCGCTCCAGAAGCGTGATCGGGCCGAGCGTGTTATCCTTACAGACCGGGCATCTCATATCGCCTCCAGCCGGAATAAAAAAGGAATCCAACCAACGACTTTGCGAAGCATCCCCGAAGGGGGCCTGTCATTGTTTCTTTAGATAGCCCCAAAGTCAGATGACTTTGGACTCCGGTTGGATCGAATTATATAGTAATTTCGGTGACCTCCGCGTTCAGGAATCAACCATCATAGGCCCATTCCCAGAACCAGAAGGCGAGACCTTTGAACTCGCCCCATTTTTCGAAGCGCTGTTCGACATCTTTGGGCGTGACCGGACCGCCGCTATACCATTCATGCGAGACCATTTTGATGGCGTAGGAGTCGATCGGGATGAAGTCGTGCCGCCCCAGGATCATGAGCAGGTTCGCGGCGGCGTAGGGCCCTACACCATTGATCGTGAGTAACTCCCTCCTTAGCTCAAGGGTAGGCAGGCTGCTGGATTTGAGAGCTTCCAGATCGAGCCTGCCTGTGGCAACCCGCACCGCCAGCCGGTGAATAGCCGGGGCGCGATACCCCACGCGAATCTTCTCCCGGATTTCATCTGGCGTGGAGGCAGCCAGGGCCTCGGGCATGGGGAAGGCACGCTTCACATCGCTGGTCGAGCGCAAGCTGTCGAAACCAGCGGCTTTCCCAAACTCGTTCACTAATCTCTGCACCATGTTGCGGGTCGCAGCCCAGAGGGTGTTCGTCGTCAGGATGGTCTTGATCACGTCCTCGAAGAGGCTTGGCGAGCGCAGGACCCGGCCGAGGGCACGTCGTTTGGCGCGCCTCAGCTTGGGCTCGCCGCGTGCGGCGGTGTAAAAGCGCGAGAAATCCATGTCGAGCCCGAACATCCACGAGACCTTGTCTGCTACCTCCTGCCGCTCGGTTTTGTCCAGCTTCTCCGTCTCGACAGATACGCCGTTTCCACCATCACGCATTCTCAGCTCGATCACGCGCTCGTTGGAAAGCCGCAGAATATAGAATAGGGTGTTCGAATTTTCGTCATAGGAAAATGGCGCAAGCTGGCGCCAGCCGTGCGAGTTGACGACGGATAGGAAATTGAACGGTGGGCGGGCGGAGAGGGTGAATTTCATTGCTGTCCGATAAATACCTTTGAGCTGGGATGCCAAATTTTAACTCATGCCGCCGCGTACGGATCCACAGTATAATTTTCTACATGGTCAAACTGTATCGTGAACAGACCAGTCCACAGGCGGATGCCATCGAAGCAGAATTCCGCGAAATGGTGCTCGGCTATGACCGCGTCATCACGGACCCCGCCGAAGCGGAGCAGAAATTTGGCTCGGAACATTCCCTGCCGGTCCTGACGAATAACGAGAGGATCGTCAGCGGAGATGCGATCCGGGCGTAC
>DASTFG010000086.1:0-3219 GCA_035708785.1 Anaerolineales bacterium | reverse complement strand
GAGGGAGTCCATGTGAACTGCAGGGTGGGGCTGGGAGTAGGTGTTAAGGTATTGGTCGGCGTCAGCGAAGGCGTACTCGTCAGCGTGGATGTGCTGGTGGGTGTATTGGAGGGTGTTGCAGTGGCAGGATTCGGCGTATCGGTGACGGCGATGGAGATGCTGAGGAGGATGGTCCGGGCGCTGATGCCTTCAATAGGATTTGGTGGACTATTGGTTGTCGATCGAGAAAGAAAAGGTACCAGCCTTGGGACGATCGGAAAGAAATCCCCGTCGATCTCGACCCGAAGGCGATGTCTGTTGTCGGCGAGGATGGTACTCGTGAGGCTGGGGTCTGTCACCATGCCGCTAAAACAGAATTCTATTCCCGGGTCTCCGGGTCCCTGATCATAAAATAAATGAATATCTTCATCTTGAAAGGCATTCAAAAAATCTGCCCGCTGGGCTGCAGACCGGATCCCTGCACAGTCCTGGTAGCGAGGCACGCCATTGTCCCCAATGCCGGTCGCCGAGCCATAGCGGACGGCCTGCCTGCTGGCGGTCACGACCGTCGAGTAGAGGAACAAGAGTCTGCCTGCCTCCAGTATGCCGTACAGCAGCATCAGCAGGATGGGCAGGGCAATGGCAAACTCGACCATGGCCTGCGCTCTGTTCTTTTTGGGGGTCACTTTCTTCAGTTTCATGATCAAAATTCCTGTCCTAATAATCCTGATTATTAGTTTAATGGCCCTGTTGTGTAGTCCAATGCGACATTCGTACTAAAAGATATTAACAATTCTGCAAATCACAAAAACAGCATATAAAACGCGCCGATAATGAAATAAGGGCCGTAGGGAATGAATGTCATCAGCGCCTCACTCGAATAGCGGCGACGCACCAAGAGCGCGAGGATGAACAGGAAGCTGATCACACCTCCAAGGAGGACTCCGAGCAGCAACGCGCTCCAGATGAACGGCCAACCGAGCATGAGCCCCAGCACGCCGGCCAGGTACACATCCCCGCCGCCAAGCGCCTCTTCCTCATCATCGGCCTGGCCGGCGGCTTGCAATCTGCGGGCGCGCATGCGCGCGACCAGCGTGCCGAACTGGTAGAGCAGGAACATGATCCCGAACCCGAACAGGCCGCCGAGAAGAGATTTTCCGATGCCTATGACAAGGCCATCGGCCCGGCTGTGGATGAGAGTGCCCACCACCAGTCCCAGGACCGCGCCGGCCAGGCTGGTGGGATGCAGGATCAGGCGGTGTTCCAGATCAATCACAGTGATGATACCAAAATAGACCAGGACAATCGCCCCCAGTGGAAATCCAAGTGCCCTGGGTGGGTCCAGCCAGAAGTACAGGAAAGAGGCGACGGCCAGAATCTGCACCAGCCACGTCCGCAGGGTTCGCTTCTTCCCGCATGTGCGGCAGGCGCGCAGGGTCAAATAAGCAGCCCAGGAGAAATGAGTCCCACATTGCGAGCAAGTCGGCTGGCTGAAGCGGCGGGTGCCCGGCAAGACATCGGAGACGTAATTGACGAAGAGACCGGCAGCCCAACCCAGAGCGATAGGGATCAGGAGAGTGGTGTCCACTATCAATATTATAGTCCAAAGAAATGTCAAAAACGATGCGTAACCCTGTGTAAGCTAACTGTAAGTAATCGCTTGCCGAAGCCTGCAATTTGTCTTACAATCCTCATGATTTTCCCTTGGAGAGGAACATGGAAAAATTCGTTATAGAAGGTGGGGTTGCATTGCATGGGGAGGTCACACCTGCAGGAAACAAGAATGCCGCGCTGCCCCTGGTCGCGGCCTGCCTGCTCACCGACCAGCCGGTTGTGTTGCACAACATTCCCCGGATTCAAGATGTACAGGTGATGCGAAACCTGATCGAAAGCCTGGGTGCGGAGGTCGAGGATCTGGGTGCTACCTCGTGGCGTATCACCTGCCGAACCCTGCGGCCGGCAGACCTGAGCCCGGACCTTTGCCGGCGAATTCGCGCCTCCATCCTGGTTGCCGGTCCTATGGCGGCGCGGTTCGGCACGTTCAATTTACCACCGCCAGGCGGAGATGTGATCGGCCGCCGCCGCCTGGATACGCATATCCTGGCTTTGCGCGCCCTGGGGGCGGATGTGAAGTACGAGCGCGGCTTTGCCTTCGAAGCGGACGGCTTGCGCGGCGCCGACTTTCTCATGGATGAGGCGAGCGTGACCGCGACCGAAAACGCCATTATGGCGGCAGTCACTGCCAAAGGAAATACTGTGATCCGCAATGCCGCCTCCGAGCCGCATGTGCAGGAGTTATGTCACTTCCTGAACGGGCTCGGCGCGCAAATCGAGGAGATCGCCTCGAACACACTGCACATCCAGGGCGTGCCCAGCCTGCATGGCGGCGAGTTCACGATTGGGCCGGACTATCTCGAAGTGATCAGCTTCGTCGGCGCGGCGGCAGTGACGCACGGCGCGATCCGCGTCCGCCAGGCCGGCGTGCACAACCTGCACATGATCGCACACGTCTTCGAGCGCCTGGGCGTGCAATGGGAGGTGGAGGACGACGACTTACTCGTCCCGGCAGAGCAGGAACTGAGGATCCTTCCTGACATGGATGGCGCCATCCCGGAGATCAAGACAAACGTCTGGCCGGCCTTTCCAACGGACCTGATCAGCATCGCGATCACGGTGGCGACCCAGGCTCGGGGCACGGTCATGTTCCATGACTGGATGTTCTCGGGCCGCATGTATTTCACCGATAAACTCGTGGGCATGGGTGCGAAGATCATTCTCTGCGACCCGTTTCGCTGTCTGGTGCAGGGACCGAGCTGGCTGTACGGTGAGAACCTCGAGAGCCCGGATATCCGCGCTGGCATGTCCATGCTGTTGGCTGCTCTGGCCGCCAAAGGGACGTCTACAATTCGCAACGTCAGTCAGATCGACCGCGGCTATGAGAACGTAGATGGCAAGCTGCGCGCTTTGGGGGCAAGCATCGAGAGGGTGAGGGAGTAGAAAGGAGTCAACGTCTCCAGACGTTGACCCCAGCTATCCTTTGATGACTGCCACAGGCCTCAACCGCGCGACCTTCTTCGCGATCCCTGCCTTGCTAACAGTTTCAACGACCAGATCCACGTCCTTGTAAGCGGACGGTGCCTCCTCTGCCAGGCCGGGCAGGGACCCGGCGCGGACCTTGATCCCGCGCGCTTCCAATTCCTGCCTGAGCACATCCCCTCGCACCTCTTTCTTGGCTTTCGA
>DASTFG010000085.1:0-7534 GCA_035708785.1 Anaerolineales bacterium | reverse complement strand
TCAGACGATAGTCCGCATTCCAGTCGCAGGTGCCGCTGTTCTCGACCAGCCATTGCTTGTCGATGGCGGCGCCATATGTGACCAGGGAGTTGTCGGGAATCGTGAGGTCCTGGACGAAGGTGAGATCGTTGGAACAATTTTCTGTGTCCACCGTGGGAGGGATGGAGATGGTCGTGATGGGCGTGGACTGGACGACGACGGCTTCCCGGGTTGAGTTGATGAGCAGTGTTGGTTCGATCAGCGGAGGCGGCAGCGTGGGGGGGCGGAACGGGGTCGGTGTGGGGACAGGCGAGCAGGCTGCGGCGAGAAGGAGAGTCAGGGTAACGGTGAACAGCTTGCGGCGCGGCATGCAGCGAAGGATAACATAGAAATAAAAAAGGCGGCCCACCGTAGGCGGGCCGCCCGTAAGGGTTTACAGTTCTTCTGCTGGACTTCCGTTTGATTCCTCTACCCCCATATCCAGTGGCAACGCGATCTCCCCGCTCAAAGCCTTCTGCCGGATGACCGTGTCGATCTCTGCCATTAGGTCTGGGTTTTGCCGCAGGTAATCCTTGGCGTTCTCGCGTCCCTGTCCGAGGCGGATATCGCCATAGGAGAAGAAAGCACCGCGTTTTTGCACGACTTCGAACTTGGTCGCAAGGTCGAGTACATCGCCGGACCTGGATATACCCTCGTTGAACATGATGTCGAACTCGGCGGTGCGGAACGGGGGAGCGACCTTGTTCTTGACCACCTTGACGCGTGTGCGGTTGCCGATGACCTCATCGCCAACCTTGATGGCCTGGATGCGGCGCACGTCGAGGCGGATGGAGGCATAGAACTTGAGGGCCTGCCCGCCCGTGGTGGTCTCGGGGTTGCCGAACATCACGCCGATCTTCTGGCGCAGCTGGTTGGTGAAGATCACCGCCGTCTTGGTCTGGTTGATCGCCCCGGAGAGCTTGCGGAGTGCCTGGGACATCAAACGGGCCTGCACGCCCATGGAGGGGTCGCCCATGTCGCCCTCGATCTCGGCCCGCGGCACGAGCGCGGCGACCGAGTCGATCACGATCACATCGATGCCGCCGGAGCGGACGAGGGTTTCGGTGATCTCGAGGGCCTGCTCACCCGTGTCGGGCTGGGAGACGAACAGGTTGTCGATGTCCACGCCCAGGCGGGCCGCAAAGACCGGGTCGAGGGCGTGCTCCATATCGACGAAGGCCGCCGTGCCGCCCATCCGCTGCGCTTCGGCAACGACGTGCAGACAAATGGTGGTCTTGCCCGAGCCTTCGGGCCCATAGATCTCGGTGATGCGGCCGCGCGGGATGCCTCCCACGCCGAGCGCAATATCGAGAGACAACGAGCCGGTGGGGTAGGCTTCCGTGACCATGCCGTGGGCTTCACCCAACCGCATGATGGAACCGTCACCGTAGCGCTTGAGGATATCGCCGACGGCTTTATCGAGCACGGCGCGCTTTGCGCCATCCACGTTATCGCCGGAAAGCTGCTCTTCAACAGCGGCGGCTTTGGATGATTTTCGAGGGGACATAGGTTACGCTCCAATACGAAGTTTGAGGGGTCAGATTATGTGTAGGAAGGAAGTATAGCACAGATGTTCTGGACGTCAAGGAAAATTCCTTACAGTTTTATGGGGCGGCTGTTGCAGCCCCTGGCAAAAAATCCACGGTCGGCGCGGGCGGCGGGCGGACCTGAAACTCGTCCTCGGGGTTGAATGTGAAGTACGTGACCTGGCCCGGATAAATATCTGCCCAGAACTGAAAGTCTCTGTCCTCGTATTCGAACGCGATCTTATACAAGCCTGCGGGCAGATCGCTCAATACCAAATTCTCCTGATAATACGCATCTCCATTCACTGCGCCCTCCGCATATGTAATCACCCTGCGCAGTGGAACCTCGGAAGGCATGGGCCGCACATCGACCGGATGGCGGTAGAGCAGTTTCCCCTTATCATCTGTTAGCTGCCCGACCAGCACACCCCAGCCCTGGGGAGGAGCCATCCATAGCTCGGGGTTGTAGGTATGAAAAAAAGTATTACCGCCCAGCCGCACCTCGAAATGCAGATGAGGTCCGGTGGTGATGCCAGTGTCGCCGACCAGGCCCAGAATGTCCCCGGTCTCCACGCGCTGGCCGATGACCGCGATGATCTCACTCATATGGGCATAGACGGTGTAAAGCGTCTGCCCCTTATAGCCAAAATCGTGGCGCAGGACGACCGCCTGCCCGTACGGGTCGGTGATGTTGCCGGGCACCTCGGTGAACAGGCCCCAGTCTGCCGAGACGACCGTGCCGGGCCCCGCGGCCAGGATGGGTGTGCCTTCCGCCGCGTCGATGTCCACGCCGGTGTGGACGATGTTCGGGGCGAAGAACACGCCTCCGTAGCGGTACTCCGCAAGCGGCCAGTTGACGTTATCCGCCGCGATCGGGCGGGCGAAGTAGAAATGATCGTAGGCAGAAACCGCCCACGGCACCGGATAAAGCGGCGGGCGCCACCCGGAGACCGGTTCCGCGCCCGGGGTTGGGAGCACGAACCGGAATGGCTCGATCGTCGCTCTTTGCGGCGCGTCGATCTGAACTACGGATTCGGTCCCCGTGGCACCTGCGATCACTGAGGTCGGATCTGGTTCTGCCGCCTCTGTGTTTGGAAGCGGTGTTGCAGATGAACAAGAGGTGAGGAGGCAGGCGATCATAAGGAGGACAACAGCCTGTATGTTTTTGCGAGGAGTGGCTCCACGATGAAACAATTCCCTCACCGACCCGGAGATTGGTTCGCCTACGGCTCGCAACGACATCAGAAATCTCTTCATGGCGTAGCCGTGAAGGAGGCTGTCGGTGTGATCGACGGCGTTGGCGTGATTGTGGGCGTCCGCGTGATCGTCGGTGTTCGGGTGATGGTCGGCGTACGGGTCGGCGATGGAGTAAAGGTCGGGCGCGGTGTCCGTGTGGGCCGCGGCGTCCACGTGGGGAGCGGCGTACGCGTGGGTGTGAGCGTCGGCGGCAGGACTTTGGTCGGCGTGACCAGCACATCCGGCGGGTACAACTGGAGCATCGCCGAGTACCAATCGAGGCCACCGGTCAGCGCAAATTCGGTGAAGCGCGCGCCGCGATAGAACGTCCGCCAGTTGGGGAGCGCGGGCACGCGTGCCCAGCCATACTGCATCGCCAGCGCCGTGACATCTACCCAATACCCGGGCGGGACCGGGCTGTATGTGCCACCCTGCTCGTATACCTTGGGATCCAGGTTGTAGCGCGCGCCCAGGTCCCAGGGCTGGCTCCGCAGCGGCTCGCCCTGCGAGCCGTCCTGCAGTTGGGCGCGCAGGTAGAGACGCCAGTACGTCTGCGCGCCGAAATCCTCGCGCACAGCGGCCATCCAGCCGGCGTTGGTCATCAGCGAGTTGATGGCGAACGCGCGGCCCGTGTACAGCCAGTCTTCCTCATAGCCGGGGTCGAGCGATACGGTGATCGGGACGAACGCGTTTTCCAGGCTGGCGAGCGCGTCCCAGCCGACCTCCAACCGGACGCGGTCGCGCAAAGCGTCAAAGGCTTCGTTTACCTGGTCATGGATCTGTGGGTAGGGAGCATGGACCCCCTCCAGCTCCACCAGCTCCCATCTACCGGTCTCCCCCTCTGCGACCGGCTCACCGATCGCCGCCCAAAGCGGGGCCGGAGTCCGCTCCGCAGCCTGCTGCAGGTTTTCTGGCAAAGCATCGGGCAGGGTGAGATTGGCCCAGTCCAGCCCTCGCAGCACCGCGGCAGGGAAGGGGGTCAGCGGCTGGAGCAGTCTTCCATCCAGGGCGTAGGTGGTGAGGTAGGTCTGGTTGGGCGCGGCGAACGAAGTTATGATCCGATCGCCGGCGGGGTTCCAGGCAGGCCAATCTCCATCGCCAACCCAGATCGCCGGGAGGTTCCGGGATGATTCCCAGACGTAAATGCCGCTGCGCCCCACACTCTGCGAGGATGACGCCCAGGCGAGCAGGCGCCCATCCGGCGACCAGATGGGGTGGGATTCTGAGGCGAGCTCGGTGTTGCTCACGTTCTGAAAGCGATTGCCATCCGTCCGGTCCAGATCTGCAACGATAACTTCGCTGTTCCCACTTTCGGTCGAGATGAAGGCGATGTGACGCCCGCCCGGCGCCCAGGCAGGCGAATGGTCTGAGGCGGGCGACCTTGTCAGGTGCACGGAATTATTCAATGGATCCTCGGCGGGCCCGATGACGATCTCGAGGTTATCGTCCACGTAGGCTTCGAACGCGAGGAACACACCGTCAGGCGACCACGCCGGCGCGCCCTCAAACTGCGGGGTATCGGTGAGCTGTGTCGTCTCGCCGCTCTCCAGGTCCAGCAGGTACAGATCCCAATACCCGTTGCGGTTGGAGGCGAACGCGACCTTTTCGCCGTCCGGATTGGCCGCGGGCGTGATATCGTCCCAGTCGCCGTCCGTCAGGCGCGTGAGCGGCATCCTATCGGGGATATATGCAAAGAGGTGAGCATAGCCGTCTTCTTCATAGGAAAAGAGCACCACCTCCTCCGCGTTCCGCGGCGTGGGAGGGATCATCTCCGCCGTCACGGTGGGTTCAGGCGTTGGGGTGATTTCCGGAGTCGCTGTCGCCTGCGGTGCACAGCCCAGGATTAACAGGCCGGTCAGAGCAAGGATGGTGATCAGCAGGATGAGGCGGAATGATGTCTTCGGCATGGATCGTCGTATCTTAGCGGAATCAGGCTCCGGCTCCTTCCGCAGAGGGAGGCTCCACATCGAACGAAAATGTCTGCGGCTCGGATTCCGGGCCATCCGGATAGAACAATCTCGCTTCGAGCGTGTACGGGTTTTTCAATTCGCCGCGGATATGCATCGTGAACTCGATCTTCCAGCTCAGCGGCTCGATGATGCTGGAAGACGCAATTTCGTCCCCCTGTGCGTCCGTGAGCGCGACCTCGAGGTGAGGCCGTTTCTGGAAGGGTGTAATCTCGATATTGACGCGCAGACGATAGCCATCGGGATACGGCGCGGCGGTGAGCGAGGTGATGCGCGTCTCCTCAGGTGTCATGCGCTGCAGGTGGTCTTCGGGGAAAAAAACATCCATGGTTGGTCTCTCGTGGCTGGTCGGCTTGTCTGTTCGTCTCTATTTATTCATCAAAGAGGACCGTCGCTTCCGTATACAGCCGGACGCCCTTCTTCTTGACGCGCTCCTCGATCCACTCTTTGAGATACTCCTCTTTATATTCAATGGGCTTGCCGCTCGATAATTCGTGCAGGGGATAATTCAGGTGGAGCACCCGCGGCGAAACGGTGAAGCGCGTGATCCCGGTCGGCAGGACGATATTCTGCGCGACCAGCTTGAGGACCGTGCTGATCTTAAACCGCGGGAAGATAATGAGCGCGGTCAAGTCGGGGTACATCTTCTTGAACGAATCGATCAGTGTCTGGCTGGTGCGGTCCAGTGAGGCCCTAGTTTTGTACGTGTCCACGATCTGGTGCAGGGTCTGGATGTGGGTGGCAAGGTCGCTCGGCGACTCCTCCAGCAGGTAAAATCTCCCGTCCGGGAGCCGGACCTGCATGGGTACATATTTGGGCGCATCCAGGGATTTGTGCGTATCGATCTTGACGACATTCAATCCCTTGATCTGGCGGATCCTGCGGATCAATGTCTTGGCGTCCATCCCCCAGACGACATGATTCCACGTCTGCAGATTGACATGTGGGTCATCCGCTTTCACAACCTGCGCGACGATGTGCGGGAACTCCATCTCGGCCAGAGATGTGACGCGGTTTGCCCCGTCGAGAACCATATAGCGGTCCGTTCCATCCGTGAGCGGCATGACGATGGGCGGGTTGCGCAGGATGCCCTGCGCCCTCAGTTTCTGCACGAGCGGGAGTGTACGCTGCAGGTCGTGGTCCTCGTGCAGGATCAGGCAATCGATGGGCAGGATCTTCAGAACCGGTACACTGGGGATCATGTCTGCCTGAGCATACCACACTAGATTCGCTGTTTCAAAGACTCCAGAGCCGCCCGAAAGTCATTCGGGTAGGGTGCCTTGAATGTCATCCGTTCCTCGTTGAGCGTAAGGATCAGAGAATGCGCGTGCAAGGCCGGGCGCTGAATGATCTCCGTTTCTTCCGCGCTATAAAGGAGGTCTCCCAGGAGTGGATGTCCCAACGTATAGGCATGGACCCGTACCTGGTGCGTTCGCCCCGTGACCGGCTTCGCTTCGACCAGCGCCGCGGCCTGGCCCCGTTTAAGGACTCTGAAGTGCGTCTCCGAGGGTTTCCCGTTTTTGTTGTCGACCATCGTGCGGTGTTTGTGTCCCACGTTGGCCCGCAGCGGATGCCTGGCAGTCTTTTCCTCCCATTTTGGGTTTCCCTCGACGATCGCGTGATAGACTTTTTCTATCTGATGGATCTCGAACTGCAGATTAAGCGCGCCGTGAGTCTCGGGATCGCGGGCGAAAACGATCACGCCGCTTGTAGACTTATCCAGCCGGTGGACGATCCAAAGCTTTCCGTGCTTCTCCTCGAGCATCTTGACGAGATACGGGGCGTCCTTTTCCCAGCCGTCCGGCAGGACGGGCAGCCCGGCGGGTTTATCCACGACCAGTAGATGTTGATCTTCGTGAAGGATCTTCATATCTGTATGACAACCGTCTGCGGAGCCGCTCTTGCTTTCCTTGCCAGGCTTCCATGCCGCGCTCCCTAAATAAGATACGTAATTTTACCCGTCCTCGCGCGGGGTGACTGTTGTGCAGGCAGCACTCGTTCATCTTATAGACGATGCAGCTTCAGGAGTCTGCTTTCAAGGAGGAGGTTGATTCGCCCCGCTCGATTGCATAGCACTGAGCGCAATGTCCGCTTAAACCCTTGACATTAACGTTACGTCAGGGTTTATGATAGCGGCCATGAATGAGAAATGGGTCCCCTGCTTGTCCTGCGGCGCCCTGGCGCCTGAAATGGAAGGGCCGACACACAAGTACCTGCTGGCCTCGCCCGGGTGCTGGGCCCTCTATGGCGAAATCCTCGCCAGGGATTACAGCGAGTACAACTACCCGCCTGTCCACGGCCTGGTCGTGGATGCCTACGCCGTGCAGCATCCCGGCCAGCCTGTTAGGCAGGCAATCCAATCAGTGGCCGTGCATTTGATCGGGCTGTGCCTGTCCCTCGAAAAAGGGATGGAATCGAAAAAGGTCACGCAGGCCATCGGACGCGCCACGAAGTTCAGCGATCAATTCGTCTGGCTGGATCCGCCTGGAAATCTGGGCGCGATCACCGTAGCGGATGTGGTGAAAGCCAAAACACTGGAAGAATACGATCGACTGGGCAGAGCGTGGGCAGGGTCCGCGTGGGAGGCGTGGACGGTCCACCATGCCCGGATCAGAAAGTGGTCGCAGTTATGAATCGATCCATGTTTACCGTCAAGCAACTCTCGAAGCTGGCCGGCGTGACGCCCCGCACCCTGCACCATTACGATGCGATCGGGCTTCTCAAGCCGTCCCGTGTGGGCGATAACGGCTATCGTTACTACGGGGAGGAGTCCCTGCTGCGGCTCCA
>DASTFG010000084.1:0-16886 GCA_035708785.1 Anaerolineales bacterium | reverse complement strand
CGAAAGACATACTCAAATCTGCCGCTGGTATTGTTCTCGGATTTCCCAAGTTGCAGTCCGCCGGAATAAACTCTCCAGGTGTAATTGCACGGCCCTGTCCGGCAGGACAATTGAGCCCCATTGGGTTCATGCATGATTGAATCGCGTGCGTCGAATTTTACGATGAGCGGCCGCCTTCCCGTGGTTTTATCAGCAATTAAGTTCACGATGAACAATGGTGCCGGAGAAGGCTGTGTGGTTGGCGTCTCGGTCGGTGTAACGGTCATGGTAGGGGTAGATGTCGGCGAGGCTGTAATGGCAAGCTTTGATGTCTCGGTTGGTAATGGTGGTAGCGCATCAGTGATGACTGCGACTGCTGAAGATGTTGATATGGGTGTATTCGTAGGAGTCGGCTCGGGCGGACTCGGTGGGGAGTTAATTAAAGCAACGGCAATCGTTGTGATGGATCCAATGACTGCAACCCAAATAGCAACCGGTATTTTCCACCGGATACTTTTCCTGCTCCTGACTCTTCGACCTGTGGATTTCTCTTTTGCCTTTCGACCTGTCTTGCTTTTCTCTTCATTGGTTGCCCCATTTGCTTCGTTGACCATAACATTTCCTCCATGATCGGTTTCGTGAATACATCAGCGCAAACTATTGTAGTGAGCTTATATTGTCGGCATGATCGAAATATCTTGACATGTATCCCATCGTACCGTTTCCCAACCCTCGGGAATTCAGATATCCATCTCCGTGACGGCGTGGTCTGCTTGCAGTTACAGAGAATACGCCAACGAGACTTCGGGATACCCTCTTGAAACGAATCTGCAACCCTTTTCCACTGTTTGTTAGTAAAATCGTCTCTGATCTCTCTATCTGACTATCATGACCCAAGAATTCCACTTTTCCTGGCAATGGGATCTGCAGTCCTCGCCCGAGGCGATCTGGCCGTACGCGGCGGATACGAACCGGTTCAACCGCGACACGGGTCAGCCGGAGGTAGAGATGCTGGATAACGTACAGGGCACCAAGCGCGTGCGGATGAAGCTCCCTCTTATCGGGGTGGAATGGGAGGAGGAGCCATTCGAATGGACCTATCCCTATTCGTTTGGTATTGTGCGAAGATACAGTAAAGGGCCAATTGACGAAATGCGGGTGCAGGCAAATTTCGACCCTTTGCCCGAGGGTGGTACCCGCGTGACCTATCAATCCTGGTTCAAGACCGGCAACATCCTGGCAGAGATCGGAATTCCATTTGCGATTGGGGTGGTTGCAAGGAGGAGGTTTGAGAGAGTCTTCCGACGGTATGATCGCATCGCGGCCAAGCCGGGGGAAATCGATCCAGGGTTGGATATTTTTCGTCCGCGCGGTCTTAGCCCGGGAGGGCGCGCCCGCTTCCAATCCCTGAGTGAAACGATCGTCCAGCAGGGTGCGGACCCGGGCCTTGTAGCGCGTCTCGAAGAGTTTCTCGAACATTCCGACGACCTGTCCCTCCAGCGTATCCGGCCATATGCCTTGGCCGATCATTGGGGTGTCAATCGACGCGCGGTGCTCGAAGTCTTTCTGCGTGCGACGCGCGCGGGGATCTTCGATATGTCCTGGGATCTGCTTTGCCCGTCGTGCCGCGGCATCACCGAAGGACACACCAATCTCGGTGAGGTGCGCGGCCGATCGCACTGCAGTACCTGCCGGATCGATTTCACGGTCAATTTCGATCACAACATCGAGGTTGTCTTCCGGCCAAATCCCTCCGTGCGGCCCGTGGAATTTGAAGCGGCGTTCTGCGTGGGCAGCCCGCAGCTTCAGCCACATGTGGTGATGGTCCAAACAGTATCCGCACTACGTTCCCTGCCAGTCAATGTGGGACTCGAGCCCGGGCGTTACACCTTGCGCGCTTCAGGTGTGCCCGGCTCCATCGCTGTGTCTGCAGATGAGGAGGGGTTGGCACAGGCCGATCTGCGCGTGACCCAATTTGGATGGCCGCCCGAGCAGGGACATGTCTCGCTTCGTCCTACCCTCAACCTGATCAATGCCACCCAGGCAGAGCAGACCTTTCAGCTGGAACGCACAGCCTGGAGCGACCAGGCTTCGACTGCAGCGGATGTGACCGCGCTACAGGTCTTCCGCGACCTGTTCGCGACCGAAGTGGTCCGACCCGGTGAGGAGATCTCGATCGGCTCTGTCACCCTCATGTTCACCGACCTGCGCAACTCGACCCGCCTCTATCGCAGGATCGGGGACGCCTCGGCGTTCGGGCGCGTGCGGGAACACTTCCGGATATTGGAACAAGCCATCGCATCGGAAGGCGGGTCCATTGTCAAGACGATGGGAGACTCGGTGATGGCTGCATTCCGTCACCCGGTCGCGGCACTGCGCGCTGTCTGGAACGCGCAAACGAAAATAGCCGAATTTGGCGAACCGACGCTGTGGCTCAAGGTGGGCATGCACAAGGGCCCATGCATTGTTGTGAATTTGAACGACAGGTTGGATTACTTTGGATCGACGGTTAATATCGCGGCGCGCCTGCCGAACTTCTCGCAAGGCGGCGAACTGATCTTCACGGAAGATATCAATGATGACCCGGGAGTGCAAGAGTTCCTCGCAGAAAATGCCCGGATTGGCGCGTTGCGCCCTTTTACCGAAAAAGTAAAGGGATTTGACGAGCCGTTTACGATGTGGAAGTTGAGCTTTTGATGCTCACCCAGTAAAACATTTTAACATCCTTATAATTGCAGAATTTCCTGACTATTTATATTCTGTGGGGAATTGAGTGTCATTGATCTATTACCCTTTTGATCGCAACTCGAATGAATGCCGCGGATAAAGGGTGAATGCTTTGTCTGAATTCAGGGGAGAGCCGAGAGGCATGGAGTCCAACGCCATCACACGGCTGTTTTTAAAGAAACCAAAATCAAATCCAGTCGAATCGCCGGCATTCTTGCCTGGAATTGGCATTAAACGGGCTGTCAATGGTTTATCCAATCTCATTGCTAATGCGGCTAAATCCAGTAAAACGGGTGCAATCTGCTCTGCGCTTGCGTTGCCCGGCAGTGGCACCGTATCCAAACCCGTACCGCAGACAGCAGAATAAAGCAATAAATCCTTAATTGTCAGCGATCCGTCTTCGGCACGCTTCGCCAGGATTTCATCTTCCAGAACCGGGAGCATCAGCCCGCTGAAGCCCGTTCGCGGGAGCTTTGCGCGGTCTATCGTTTCCGCAATAATCGCCGCAGCCGCAAGTGAGCCATGCAGTCCAACTTTCGGAATCCCAAGATTTTCTATTGCCGTCCCGAGAGAACTCGATTCTATGGGAAAAGGTGCAAGCGAGAAGTCGATGCCGCCAAAACGCACCTTGTATTTTAGGGCAAGCTGTGATGCAGTTGCGCCCAGCCTATAAGCGTGTTTTTCCATCGATGCAATTAAGACTCTCCGTCCGTCATCTAGCGTTTCCCATGCCTTGTCCTCAGTCTTCATGTTTTTGATCATCGCCGTTTGCTCATCAATAAAAGAACGAACAGCCAAATCGGCTGATTCTGTAGCGATGGCAAATGCAGGGATATCTCCGTCGTGATACGCGGCAGGAAAGAAGGGCGAACCGGCTGATACATTGGCCAAGGCAGCAAAACGCAGATTTGCAAAACCATCGGATGAAAGGTGCGAGATTTCTTGAATGATTTTCGCACATGCTTTGACTGCCTGTAATGAAATCCACATTTTCTTCTCTGCGATCACGCCACCGAAGAAAATATTCTGTGACGCGGCAATCGCCCCGGGAATCACTTCGTAACTGCGTCCATTGTTCGGGACAGCAGGACCAAGAGAGGCATAGGCAATTTCCACTTGCTGAATTGCTTCCTCCAGCTTTTCCGTGAGTTTCGGCAAATCGTCGATCCGTTTTTCGCCAAGCAGCCTGGGAAACGGTATTGTTGCCAAGCGCGTCGTCTGCACCTCATATCCCGAGGCCTGATAGGCGGACTTGGCTTCAGACAGAAATGTCCCTGCTTCTTGCAGGATACTCTCATTCAGTGGATATTTGGGGTTGCAGAAATAAGTGATTGAACGAATTTTCATCTTCCCTCGTTGTAACGCTCGAACGCTTCGCCAGTCAGAACAAGCTGATCAAATGTGTGAACGCTGTCTTACGGCCTCAAACATCAGGATGGATCCCGCCACACCCGCATTAAGGGACTCCATGTCTCCGCGCATCGGGATAGAGATCTGCTGTGTTGCCAACCGTTGTGATTCTTCACTCGCGCCTTCGGCTTCTCCTCCGATGACCAAAGCCAAGGGCTGGCGTAAGTCTGTTTCCCAGCAAGACTGTCCATTCATGTCTGCGAGATAAACATGTAAGTTTTTAACACATTCACCAATTTCGTCCCATATCATGAAATGGATTGGCAGTCGAAAGTGCGCGCCCATACCTGAACGAAGGACCTTCGGTGCAAAGGCATCTGCCGTTTCGGGAGGTAATAATACTGCCTGAACGCCTGCTCCAGCGGCGGTCCGGAGTAGGGTGCCGAGATTGCCAGGGTCACGGATCTGATCTGGGATAAGAACAAAATCCGGGGTACCGGGAATCGGTATTTGGTTAAATTTGAGTACAGCAAGAATACCTTGGGGAGTCTCGGTTTCACTTACATTTTGCAAAAGATCGCCTGAGGCTTCCTCCACTTCAACTTGCAACACTGCTAATGTTTTGAGCAGTTCTTTCCCGCGTTCGCTCAACGTATCGCTGAACAAGACAAATTGAAACGGCCAACCGGTTTTAACTGCCTCCTCGACCAGGCGCACTCCCTCCACAACAAACAGACCTGCTTCGCGGCGTTCCTTGGCGCGGCCCTGCAGCGCACGGACAAGTTTGAGCTTTGGATTTTGGCCGGAGGTGATCATAAGCCCCACTGGTCCCGCCAGGTTTTTGTGAACACATCCGCGCTTGATTGGTCAAATAGAACGAGCTTGACAGTCTTTATCGTTGACGCTTGCTTCTCGGAAAAATATTCCTCAACAGAGGAAAAAATGATCCTAGCCGCACGGTCTTGCGGGAAGCCGAAGATGCCGGTCGAAATAGCAGGCAGTGCAATGGAAGAGCATTCGAGTTCCTCGGCGACGCGCAGGGAACCCATCACTGCCGAACCGAGTTTATCGTCTTCATCGCCGTTTCCCCACACAGGACCCACGGCGTGGATCACATATTTCGCGGGCAGATTGCCGCCTGAGGTCCACGCGGGCTGCGCATGGGAGACAGCTCCATGCTGCCGTACCCACTCATCCGATTCGTCTTGGATGGTCGGTCCGCCTTTGTTTGAGATGGACCGCGCCACGCCTCCTCCATGCTGCAGGGACTCGTTGGCCGCGTTGACGATGGCGTCCACTTCTTCGATCGTGATGTCCCCTTGAACGATCTGAATGGCTTGACCGGTTGTTAGAACGCGCTCTATAAGAATGGTGTTCATGCGAACATTGTACCCCCATTAAATCATGTAGGGTCGGCCAGCTGGCCGACCCTACATGATTATTTCGTTTTCGCAACCACTGCGGCGAATGCCTGCGGGTCGCGGATCGCCAGGTCCGACAACATCTTGCGGTTGAGCTCGATGTTCGCTTTCCTCAGGGCGGCTACCAAACGACTGTAAGTAGTTCCGTTCAACCGGGCCGCGGCATTGATGCGGGCGATCCAGAGTTTGCGAAGATCGCGCTTGCGGACGCGACGATCGCGTGTCGCGTACCACAGGCTCTTGAGCATGGCCTCATTCGCACGCCGGAACAAGCGATGTTTTGTGCCGCGCTGTCCTTTGGTGATCTTCAAAATTTTCTTGTGACGCTGATGCCCTCGCGGGCCTCCTTTTACACGCATGGTTTACACTCCTGCGAACTCGCGGGCGTCGGTGTCCTTGGAAGGGAATCACCAGTTGCGAACACCCGAAAGCTGCAACTAAAAAGGGATACGATACCCGGAAGGATCAACCTTCCATATTGGGCGCAAGACGCTTCACGCGCTTGATGATCTTGGTGCCCTTCACCTCAAGCATTTCAGTGAATTGCGCCTTGGTGCGCTTTGAGGTGCGCCGACGCAGGTGGCTTTTGCCGCCTTTGGTGCGCACTAATTTGCCGGAACCTGTCAGGCGAAACCGCTTGGACGTCGCCTTGTGGGTCTTGAGTTTAATTTTGCCGGATTTTGTTTTGCGAGGCATGCTACTTGCTCCTTTCAGACGAAATACGCAGTGCTGCGTTTATTCTAAACCATGACTTATATGTTCTTAGACATGCGCATGGGATTTCGTAATTTCTACAATAAGCAGTAGACCGCGGGACGCCTCGTACCTGCACCCGCGGACTATTCGACATCTCTGGGGCTTACATTATGACTGGGCTTGCGCCTGCTTCTCAGTCTTGGCTTGTGCGCGACCTTCTGGCTGTTCGCTCTTTTCCTTCTTTTTTGGGCCGCCCTTGCTTGGCGCCAGGACGACGAGCATGGTGCGACCCTCCATCTGCGGGGCCTGCTCGACGACACTTACATCTGCAAGCGACTCAGCGATCTCTTTCAGATCTTCGAGCGCGATCTCGGGATAATCCATTTCGCGGCCGCGGAACCTAATTGTCACCCGGACTTTATTTCCCTGCAGCAACCAGCGGCGGGCGTCATCCACCTTGAATCCGCGGTGTGCTTCGTTTGTCTTTGGCCGCAATCGGATTTCCTTGACCTCGATCTTGGTCTGGGCTCTCTTTGCTTCACGCTCTTTCTTGGCACGTTCATAAATGAACTTGCCGAAGTCCATCACACGGCAGACGGGAGGGTTGGCGTTGGGCGAGACCTCCACAAGATCCAGGTCGGCGTCGCGTGCAATCTGCAGGGCTTGCCGGATGGGAACAACACCGACGTTGCCGCCATCTGGCCCGATTAGCCGGACTTCCGCGACGCGGATGCCCTCATTGACTCGAAAATCTGTTGCGCTGATAAGTTTCTCCTAGGTCAAAATACTTGACCAGCTCTCGGCTGGTTTTTTAGCGAACAGATGATACCATGAAGGCGCGTGAATCGTCAACAATAGCCCCGTGGGGTGATCCAAAATCCTCCATCGCCCACAGCCCGCCAGTCATCTTAAAGCTCTTTGGCTCTTCTGGCAATCCTATCCTTTGCGCGCGCCATGAATTCGCTCAGCGGAATATTATTCTGCTGACTTCCATCGCGCACACGGAGCGAGACCTGGTTTGCCTTCATCTCGTTCCCACCGACCACGAGCATGTATGGTACTTTCATCAGCTGTGCCGAGCGGATCTTGGCATTCATGCGCTGCGCACTGAGGTCCGCGCTGGCGCGGATGCCATTGTCGCGCAATTCTTTTACGATGCTGTTGGCGTACTCATTTTGCCCATCCGTGATCGGGATGACACGTACCTGCTCTGGCGCCAGCCAAACAGGGAAGTTGCCCGCGTAATGCTCGAGCAGGAAACCGATCATGCGCTCATGCGTGCTGAGTGGGGCGCGATGGATGCACAGCGGCATTTCTTCATTGCCTTCCTTGTTCGTGAACTTCAGGTCGAAGCGGGCGGGTTGGGCGAAATCCACCTGGTTCGTCATGAGAGAGAATTCTCTCCCGATGGCGCTCCAGATCTGCACATCGATTTTGGGCCCGTAGAACGCGGCTTCGTCTTCCGCTTCGTAATAGGGTACATTGCCATTCGTCATAGCCCGGCGGACCATGTCTTCCGTCTTGAGCCACAGGCGTTCGTTGTCGACGTACTTCTTGCCCAGCCCTGCCTTGCTGTGCAATGACAGGCGCATCATGTATTTGTCGATGCCAAACAGCTCGAAGTATTTGAGATAGAGATCGATGACCGCCAGGAACTCCTGTTCGAACTGGTCCTCCGCCACATAGATATGGGCATCGTTCATCTGCATCGAACGGACGCGCATCAAGCCGAACAGCTCACCGGACTTTTCGTAGCGATAGCACGTACCATATTCTGCCAGGCGGATAGGCAGATCGCGATAAGAGCGGCCCTTCGAACCAAAGATCTTGTGATGCATCGGGCAGTTCATCGGCTTGACGTAATACTTCACGCCTTCGATCTCCATGGCTGGATACATGCTCTCGGCATAATAGGGCAGGTGCCCCGAATGCAGGAACAAATCTTCCTTGGAAACAACTGGCGTGCGGACGCGCACATAGCCCGCTTTCTCTTCCATTTCTTTGGCAAGTTTCTCCAATTCTTCGATCATCACACCGCCATTGGGCAGCCACAACGGCAGGCCGGGCCCCACCTCATCATCGAAGATGAAGATCTCCAGTTCGCGGCCGAGCTTGCGATGGTCTCGCTTCTTGGCCTCTTCCAGCTGCCAGAGATGATCCTTGAGCTGCTGCGCGTTCTCCCAGGCCGTGCCATAGATGCGTTGCAGCATCTTGTTGTTCTCGTCGCCGCGCCAGTATGCACCGGCAACAGACATCAACTTAACGGCATCCGGCTTGATCTGGCCTGTGTTTTCCACGTGCGGACCGCGGCACAGGTCCACGAATGAATCGTGCTGGTAGATCGAGACCTCAGGCTTCTCCTTGAGCGGATTCCCGTATTCGTCGAAGCCGCCTTTTTCGAGCCCGTCGATCAACTCCAGCTTATAGGGCTGGTCCTTGAAGATCTCACGCGCCTCATCGGCCGAGATCACCTGCTTCTTAAACTCATGCTTACCCTGGATGATCTGCCTCATGCGTTTTTCGATCTGTTCGAGGTCCTCTGGCGTCAGATTACGCGGCAGGTCGAAATCGTAATAGAAGCCGTTCTCAATGGGCGGACCAATTGTGTACTTCGCCTCCGGGAACATCTCCACGACCGCCTGTGCCATGATATGCGCGGCCGAATGACGGATTCTATAGAGTCGAGAATCTTCATATTTTTCTTGAACTTGCTGTGACATTCTTGTTTCCTTTCTGGACACTTCGCTCAGCGCGAACGATCAGGTTATTTGCCGCTTCGGGGCATGCTTCGCGAACCCGGAGAAGCGGCAGGGCATGTTATGCCCAACTTCCGGGCCGCTGACAAGTGATGCTAGTGTCATCTATAGTCATCGCGACCTCCTTTTCGGTAAGTCGGATTGGGAATCCGACCATTAAAAAACAAAAACTCGCCCGAACACGGGGCGAGAATTGGATTCACGCGGTTCCACCCGACTTGTCCCGAGCCTCGCGAGGGATCTTCTCCTGCAGCCAGGAACATCTCTTGGGCCTCTAACGGAGCCATCCGTTCAACTTACTGATACGGAAGGGCAGTTGCCCTTCCCTACGTTCTGTTTCATGCTCGCGGGTGGTTTTCAGTGGACTTCCCTCGAAAAGGCTCTCAGTCTACGGCCTTTTTTCCCTGTGAGGCAGCGACCGCTTACTCGTCCCGGTCAGCGCGTTTCTATGAATGATATTATATGCGGAATAGGAACCCTGTCAAGCAAGAGGTCATCTTATGAATATTCGTCCTGCACTTTCTACCGATAGCGCACAACTTTCTTCATTATGCGTGCATGTGCAGAGCTTGCACGCGGCGCACCATCCAGATATTTTCAAGACGCCGCAGAGCGAAGCCTTTGCGATAACTTTCTTCGAAGGGATGTTGGCTGACCCGACCATAAGTATCTTCATCGCTGAAGCAGATGGGCAGGCGCTCGGCTATATTCTATGCAAATTGGTTGAAAGAGATGAAACTCCTTTCACCTTTGCGATGCGTTATCTGCTCATTGACCAGATTTCGGTCCGTCCTGGAGCGCGCCAACAGGGTGTAGGCAGGGCTCTTATGAAGCAGGCAGAACTGCTTGCGAGGGAACTGGCTGTGCAAAAAATCCAACTGGATTCGTGGGATTTCAATATGAATGCCCACGCCTTCTTCGAACATGTAGGTTTTCAGAAATTTAACTTCCGCTTTTGGCGGCATCTCTAGAGCATGGAATCGTATCTTTTAACGGTATCACAAGGTTTCCTCGCTTCGATCTTAAAGATAAGCGGCCTCACTGCGATGCTGGTATCGGTTCTACAGCCGATTCCCCCCAGCGGGGAGGCGATAGAGGCAATGTGGTGACAATCAACAAACTTTTGTTTTTCGCTTCCCCTTGCTGATCTTCGGGCATCCACATACTCATTTATTGTAGTGCTAAGGATACATAAAATATTAATAGCAGATTAGAACATACTTGCTTAAAGCAAAAAGCCCCTTTTCGGGCTTTTCTGTGGGCGAGACAGGGCTCGAACCTGCGACCTCTGCTATGTCAAAGCAGTGCTCTAACCAACTGAGCTACCCGCCCGAAGGATTTGTATTATAACGAGGGTGAATAAAATTGGCAATGCCTTGGTATAATCTTCTCGCCATGCCCAGACGAAAAGCGCCAGAGGAGATGTCCGTTGAGGAACTGCGCCGTTTGCTGATCGAGAAGCGGCGCGGGGCCCGTCGCGAGAGATTGGAGCATTTTAAGAGAACGGGCCGTGTGGTGGATATCGCTCCGGACGCTCTGGCGGAATCCATCCCGGTGGTGGAAACACTCGAGGAAACGACAGACCAGCCGCAAGTCACCGTGTCGAGGCGCCGCAGGATGGTAGACCGCCTCTTGCTGGGAATAGAAATCCTAGCGGTGGTTGGACTGGTTGGCGTTCTGATCAGCGGATTCGATATCCTGCGCGACCTGAATGAGGAAGTTGCTTCCGCCTTGGTCCAGGAGACATTTACACCGACGCCGCTCGTGATGGCGGTCGTGCTTCCTTCAGGACATATACCGCCCGACGCGCAGGGAAATACGCGGCCAAATCTCGAGGAGATCCCGGCTCATTTGCAGCCCATGGTGCAGTCACTGGCAAATATCCCCGTGCCTACGCCCGCGCCGGATCAGGCGATTCGCATTCAGATTCCGGCCCTCGAAGTCGACGCGCCGATCGTGCAGGGAGATGGATGGGAGCAGCTCAAGAAGGGTGTCGGGCAAAATATTGGCTCTGCCAACCCGGGGCAGAATGGTAATGTAGTTCTATCCGCGCATAACGATGTGTACGGTGAATTGTTCCGCCATCTCGACCAGCTTCAGCCGGGCGATCAGGTCGTACTGTATACGCAGCAGAGACAGTATGTTTATATCGTCGACCGCACAGCGATCGTCGAACCGACTGCGGTGGAAGTGATGGCATCCACCGGCAGCCCGACCGTGACATTGATCTCTTGTTATCCATATCTTGTCGATAAAGAGCGCATCGTAGTGTTTGGTAGATTACAAAATTAACCCATTATTGCGAGTCTTCGCGAAGCAACCTCCCGTGAAAAGAAGATTATTTTGACTCTTAGGTCTCGCAAAAACATCAGGAGCAAAAATGGCTAAGAAAAGTAAAAGAACAACGACTTCTATAAGCATGACGCCTGCATCGAGTCGTACCGAGTTCAATCCCGATTACACTCACGTCAAAAAAGACCTGACCCGTATCGGTATACTTGCGGGTTTTTTCATCGTTGCGCTGGTTGTCCTTTCCTTCTTTCTACGATAACCGCTTACGAGGTTTCTGATTTCACAGGCGACGACTGGAGTCGTCGTATTCCTAAAGGACACATTATGTCCCGTATGTTCGTTCCCGGTCCCGTTGACGTTGCTGACGAGGTGCTGCAGGCGCAGGCCGCGCCAATGCTTCCCCACCGGAGTAAGGAATTCGAAGCCATTTATCGCCGCACCTCCGAAAAATCCCAGCAGCTCTTTTACACAAACGATCGCGTTTTCCTGACTGCGTCCTCCGGCACCGGATTGCAGGAGGCCGCGGTTCGCAACTTTGTAAACCGGCGCGTTCTCTCGGTTTGTAATGGCGCCTTTGCGGACCGCTGGTACGAGGTCGCCGTATCGAACGGCAAGGAGGCGGTAAAGCTTTCCTTCGAATGGGACCAGCCCGCTTCCCCCGACCGGATCGCGGATACCGTGAAAGGAGGCGGATTCGAAGCCCTGACGATCGTCCACAACGAGACATCTACAGGCTTGCAGAATCCCGTTAAGGAAATCGCGGAGATAGTTCACGCCGTTTCGCCTGACACGCTCATCTTTGTGGACGCGGTCTCCTCTCTTGCCGGCGCTAAGATCGAGATGGATGCCTGGGGACTTGACATGGTGCTCACCTCCTCACAAAAGTGTCTCGCGCTCCCGCCCGGGCTGGCTCTGGGGGCGGTATCCGACCGCGCCATGAAGAAGGCGGCATCTGTCGAGAATCGCGGCTGGTATTTCGACCTCGTCCGCATGGAAAAGCACCGCAACAAGGATTCCTCGCCCGCGACCCCCGCCATGTCTTTGATCTACGCGCTCGACCTGCAACTGGAGCGCATCCTTGCAGAGGGCCTGGAGAACCGTTTCGCGCGGCACGCTGCCATGGCCAGGCGTGTCCAGCAATGGGCCGAGGCGCATGACCAGTCGATCTACGCGCCCGAAGGGTATCGCTCGCAGACGGTGACGACGATCAAGAACAACCGAGGAATCAGAGTCTCGGATTTGAACAACTTCCTCAAACAACGCGAGATGCGAATTGCCAACGGCTATGGACCGCTCAAGGAGAAGACCTTTCGCATTGCGCACATGGGTGAGACACAAATGGCGGATATCGACGAATTGCTCGAGGCGATGGAAGAGTTTCTGAAGAAATGATGGATGGGCGACCGAGCGGGTCGCCCTATTGATCTCAAAGTAAAACCGGTTTGTTTCTGCCCGGCTTCCTCATAGAAGGAATCAGTTTATTCGAGCGATGACATTCAAACCAAAAATCGTGCCGCTTGGCGATGCGGCTTTGCTTGTTCAGCTAGGGGATGAAATTAATGTTGAGATCAATCACCGCGTTCAGACTCTTGCCGCGCTGATCGATAGTGCTCCGCTCGACGGCGTGATCGAGACTGTTCCAGCGTATTCGACTTTACTGATCCATTATGACCCGCTTGTGCTCACTGACTCACAGATCAGAACATGGGTTCGCACGAAGCTCGTTCACATGGATGAAACAGAATCTCGAAAGCCGCGGCAAATTGAAGTCCCGTTGCGATACGGTGGGGAATATGGACCAGACCTTGAATCTGTCGCTGCTTATCATGGTTTGCACCCTGAAGATGTAATTCGAATCCACAGTGAAAAGCCTTATGTCATCTATATGATGGGTTTCACGCCCGGCTTTCCCTACATGGGTAAACTGCACGACGCCATCGCTACCCCGCGGCTGGAAACCCCGCGCAAACATGTGCCGGCCGGGACTGTGGCAATCGCCGGATCACAGACCGGCATCTACCCGGTCGATTCGCCGGGCGGGTGGCGGCTCATCGGCTGGACCTCACTGCAGCTCTTTGATCCCAAATCAGAACCCCCATTCCTGTTTTCACCCGGCGATGAAGTAAGATTTGTGGTCGAATATTGATGTCACTTGAAGTCCTTGATGCCAGCGGGCTGGCAACCATACAAGATTCTGGCCGCAAAGGCTGGAGGCGTTTCGGCGTACCGATCTCTGGCCCGATGGATATCTTTGCGTTCTGCGCAGCCAATCTATTAGCCGGCAACCCAGCGAGTTTTGCGGTCCTGGAGATCGGTCTTGGCGAGCTCACCTTTCGCGCCCTGCAGGACTGCATCATCGCAGTGGCAGGTAGCGGATATCACTTGTCGATTTATCTCTGGGACTTTCCTCTCTGGAGCTCGTTCTTCGTGCGCGGCGGCTGGGCGATCCACTTTAATAAATCCCATGATGGCATGTGGGCCTATCTGGCCATCGCGGGAGGTGTCCAGGGCCGGCCTGTGATTGGCTCACAATCGACCTGTTTGCGCGGCGCTTTTGGCGGTCTGGAAGGAAGGCGGTTACAGGCTGGTGATAGGATCCTTGGCGGAAAACCATCGCGCCCATTAAGTCACCTCGCCGCACGGACTTTACCTGTAGAAGCCCGCCCGGCTTATCGTGTTCACCCCGTAATCGATATCATCTTGGGGCCGCAGACCAAACATTTCGGCGATGAGAGCCTCAGAACTCTTTTATCGAGTGAATATACCGTCAGCCTGACTTCTGACCGCATGGGCTACCGGCTCGCAGGCCCGCCATTAACGCAACGCGACAAAACAGAATTGATCTCAGAAGGCATGACCTTTGGCGCAATGCAGGTCCCTGCCGATGGACAGCCCATCGTGACCATGGCGGATGGGCCGACTACAGGCGGGTATCCGAAAATCGGCGCAGTTGCCAGCGCAGATCTGCCTGTACTCGCACAATGTATGCCGGACAAAAGCAGAATCCGCTTTCGGGCGACGACCGTCGCAGAGGCACAGCAGAAATATCGAACGTTGATGAACGGTCTGGAGAACAGAATTCTTAATCCGGAATATGGCGAGTGGTGAAATGAAAATCGACCTCAATTGTGATATGGGAGAAAGCTTTGGGAGGTATGCACTCGGGAATGATGAATCGATCATGCCCTTTATTACTTCAGCGAATATTGCCTGTGGCCTGCACGCGGGAGATCCTTTGGTGATGGGACGTACAATAAGACTGGCAAAGCAGTATGGAGTCGCGGTCGGCGCGCATCCGGGCTGGCCCGATCTGCAGGGGTTCGGCCGGCGTGAGATGTCGCTTTCGGCCGAGGAAACGGAAGCCTTTGTCCTGTATCAGATCGGTGCACTCGCCGCCTTCGCGAAATCGGAAAGTGTGGAGCTGCATCATATCAAGCCGCATGGCGCGCTTTACAATCAGGCAGTCAAAGATAGAGCGATCGCGGGTGCTATTGCAAGTGCCGCGAAACGCTTCAGCGTGGACCTCATCCTGGTCGGGCTGGCAGGCTCGGGTTTGGTCGAGGCGGGTGTGGAGGCGGGCTTGCGAGTCGCACAGGAAGGATTCCCGGATCGTAATTACAATCCGGATGGGACACTCGTCTCACGCAAGCAGATAAACGCGATCATCGAGTCCCCGCAAGAAGTTGCTGCACATGCAGTCAGGCTTGTCCAGGATGGGATTGAATTTGGCGATCGACGCGTTCGGGTGGATACACTCTGTCTGCATGGAGATCATCCGAAGGCGGAACCAAATGCGAAGATAGTACGGGACGCGCTGGAAAAATCCGGCGTCGAGATTGCCCCGCCATAAAGAAATGGAAAACACCTTTATTATAGGTTTTTCATCCAAGCTCACCAAAACAATTGATTTTTGCGATGATTCTGTCTATACTTTATTCAGCGTTTTCTGGAGGACCCAGGCCGCTTGTGATTAGGTGTGGCGCGTGGGAAATACTCCCACGGCAATGCCTGCCCGGCAGTTATAAACTCAATCAAAAAGGAGGTTCTGATGGCCACAAAATTGACCTGGTACGGACATGCTGCACTTGGACTGGAAACCGGTGGATACAAAGTCCTCGTTGATCCCTTCCTGGCGGACAATCCCGCCGCTTCTCTCTCCCCGGATGCCGTCGAGGCAGACTTTATCCTCATCAGTCATGGACACGGCGACCACGTCGGTGATGCAGCTGCGATCGCCAAACGCACCGGCGCGATGGTCATTAGTGTAAACGAGATTGCCCTTTGGTTCGAGGCTCAAGGCATCAAATCACATGGCCAGCATCTCGGGGGGGGATACACACATCCGTTCGGCTATTTGAAGTTGACGCTGGCCTTGCATGGATCGGCGCTGCCAGATGGCTCGAATGGCGGAAATCCATGCGGTTTTCTGCTCACCACGAATGATGGCGAAAAGATTTATCTGGCGCAGGACACAGGTTTGTTCGGTGATATGAGATTAATTGGCGAAGAAGGGATTGATCTGGCCGTCGTCCCCATAGGAGACAACTTCACTATGGGACCGGATGATGCGCTACGTGCGGTCAAATTGATCCAGCCAAAGACAGTCATCCCCATCCACTACAACACCTGGGGGCTGATTGCCCAGGATCCCGAGGCCTGGGCCGGGCGTGTCGAGAAAGAGACGGATACGAAAGCGGTGGTATTAAAGCCGGGAGAAAGTTATTCTCTGTAAGTAAGGTATAGACGAGAGAGCATAGGCTGAGAACATTCTCTTGTCCTTTTTTACTTACTGAAATACAGATTTGCCAGGGCTCCTAAAAAGAAAACAAAGACCAGTGCTACAATGACTCCCGCAATCCACCCGGGGCCGGGGATGAACTTCAACAATTCAATGGCAGTGTCCTTCAAAATCGTAGAAATTCCCCACAGTGTTGTTGCGGTAAATCCGATCGCTTTCAGGCTGAAGTCAATCCTGTTGACCTTAGCCAGATGGACGACCATAAAGACTTCCAGCCCTGTCAACAACAGGGATGTCCCCGGCAGTGGACTGATCACCGCGGCGAGTAAGCCCGCCAGTAGGGTGTAAATCAGAATCAGCCGTAGGTTTGAGCTCATACCGGCCTGATTATAGCAAAGCCGGTTGTGACCCATGCCCACAAACAGTTTCAGCTGCTACAGAAAGAATCTCGATACCACAAACGCCAGGCCGGTCAGTATCAGAGCGACGATTACTCCCCAGACCAGCCCGCGCAATCCAATGCCTTCTTCCGGTTCGATGGTCGGCGGCATGGGGTCGACAACGGGCCGGGAAGGCTTGTAGAGAATCTCGTCGGACGGCTTGTCCTTCATGTCGGAGGGCGCGGATTGGCGGTAGATATCTTCTGTCTTCGGCAATTCGCTCAAAGGCCGGGAGGACACAGGGTTTTCCTCTGCACTTCCCAGGGCCCGCTCGTACATGTCCTTGATCTCGTCTGGCATATCGACGAGGTCAGTCAGCGACTTTGCGCCGGAAATATTCCCTTCTTTGGATACTGCTTTCTGCTGTTCCTTCTCATAGGCCCGGCGGACAGCCGGGGGCATCTCAAATACGCTGTAATATGTTTTCCCTCGAAACACAATTCTAGGCATTGCTTCACCTCCAGCCTACTTATACCAAATCCGGTTC
>DASTFG010000083.1:0-3766 GCA_035708785.1 Anaerolineales bacterium | reverse complement strand
AGTTTTATCGGATCCTACATGGCCGTGTGCATTATGAATTTCGGGCGCGAAAGGTTTTGCGGAAACCGTCAATACGCGGCCTGGTTTCCATCCCACGTAACATTGCAGCCTGGCTGCGAAGTGAACTCCAATTACGAAGGTTTGTCTGATATGGAAGACCATGCTCAACTTGAGACTTCGTTGGCTACCATCGCCGAAGCCTTCTCACGCACTGCGGAAAAATACGATTCGTTTGCAGAAGACCATCCGCACCTGACGCGGATGAGAAATAAAGTCTATTCGCACGTCGCACGTTTCATTCCGAGCGGCGCGCGCATTCTCGAGCTGAATGCAGGTACGGGCACGGATGCGATCGAGCTTGCGGCGCGCGGGTACCTCGTCCATGCGACGGACATCGCCCCCGGGATGCTGGCTCGGCTGAGTGGGAAAGTGCAGGCTTTGCATCTGGAAGATTGCGTCACGTGGGAGCAACGCTCATTTCTCACGCTGGATCACGTACCTGGCGCGCCATTCGACGCGGTCTTCTCAGACCTGGGCGGGCTCAACTGTGCCCCCGACCTTTCTCCTGTCATTCGTCAACTACCGAAGGTATTACGGCCTGATGGTCTTGTGACATGGGTGCTCATGCCGCACATCTGCCTGTGGGAATTAATGGAAGTCTTTCGCGGTAATTTCCAGCTGGCGTTCCGGCGCCTGCGGCAGGGCGGTGTTCGTGCCAGGCTGGAAGGTCTGCAATTCGATGTTTATTATTTTTCGCCGCGGCAAGTCATTGATTGGTTTGGCAAAGATTTCGAAGCCATTGCGCTCGAGGGTTTGTCTGTTATGACACCGACGGCGGAGAGCAAGAACTTGGCCAAACTCTTCCCACGCCTGTATGGCATCTTAAGCTGGCTCGACGATCAACTGTCGCCGCACTGGCCGTGGTATGGCTGCGGGGATTTTTATATTCTGACGCTACGCTATAAAGCTTAAGGCGGCATGCGCGAAGCGTCCGCCCTGCTTCAGAAGCGATGAGTGATTCAGAAACCCGCGTTGCTCAGAACTCCCTGTGGATGATCCTTTCCCGCTTCGGCGCGCAGGGACTGGCGGTGGTCTTTACCGTTCTCGTGGCGCGCCGGCTTGGAAGTGAAGGCTTTGGGGAATATGCCCTTATTATCGCGATCATCTTTGTTGGGAATGCCCTGACGACCTTTGGCACCGATATGCTGCTCATCCGCGAGATCGCCGCCAGAGATGATTTCTCACGCGTGCCTTATGCCCTGACCGTTCAGCTGGTGTTATCCGGTTTGTTCGTCGCGGCGGTGTGGGTGCTTGGCGCTTCGATACTAAACCAACCGTCAGTGAGCATCACGGCTTTAAGAATCTCTTCCTTTTCACTCATTCCACTTGCCTTCTTTACCGTATTCACCAGCATCTTACGCGGTGTTCAGCGAATGGACGCCTACGCTTCGATCCATCTCCTCTTCTCGCTGCTCCAAATCGGCGCGGTGCTGCTCCTGTACGATAGGGATCTTATCCTGCTCGTTTCTCTGCTGCTTATCGCTCAAACTTTGAGCGCCCTCTTTGCCGGTGCGCTTTGTTTCCTTGTCATTCCTCGTTCCTGGGTTGTATTTCATCCTTCGTCTTTGTTTCTTTCCTCTCAGTTCGTGTCTTTCCTGAAGGAGGCTGCGCCGATTGCCGTACTTGCCCTGCTTGGAATTGCCTACCAAAGATTGAACATCTATCTGCTTGCCACAATGAGCGGAGCTGTAGAAACCGGATTATACTCCGCGGCGTTCCGGGCAGTCGAGGCATCGAAGACGGCGCATCTGGCCGTCTTTGCTGCGCTCTATCCTGCTATATCAAAAGGTATGTCACTCCTGCACTCCCCGGCATCTATGCTTAGCGCAGCTGTCGCCACCGCTTCGACTTCGGACCTTCCCTCTGCCCAGCGCGAGCGGCTGGTCACGGCCTATGCCAAATTCTTGCTTGCAGGCGCGACGATCATTTCTCTGTCGCTGTTCATACTGGCAGGGCCACTAGTGGTCTTCTTATATGGCAGTGAGTTCATGGTATCGTCCAGCATCCTGCAAATTCTCGCTTGGATCCTGATCCCGTTCACGATCAACACATATCTGACCCTGTCGCTTCTCGCGCTGAACAGAGAGCGACTTATTGGGCGCGCCCTGGCGATCAGCTTGCTCGCGCTGTTGGCCTTGAATTTCTGGTGGATTCCGGCGAGAGGCGCGGAAGGAAGCGCCTGGGCGGCGTTGGTTGCCGAGTGCGTGCAATCCATCGTCCTGCTGGCAAGCGTGCGGCCGGTTGCCGCTCTGCAAGGAGAAACCCGTGAGCTTTCCGAATTATCCTGAGAAACACAAGCTCGAGCCCTTGTTCAGGGCCGAGGATCTGGTTGCCTACCGCGCCCGGCTCGGGCGTATGCCAGAGGTCAAACCAACCGGTGTACTATTCTGTCTGGAGCGCGGACTGCCTCATCGCATGCGCTGGCGCATTCCTGTGAAACGGGCGGGCAGCATGAACGCCGACGTCTACGCGGTGAGAAGGTCAAAGGGCCAGGTTGCCGTGCTGACGAGTTTCGGTGGCGGTTCACCGATGGTCATCGAACTGGCGGAAGAACTTGCCGTCATGGGCGCCCGCCGGATGATCCTAATGACCTGGGGCGGCCTCTTGCAGACAGATCTTAAACCCGGGGATATCATCGTCTGCGACCGAGCCATCCGTGATGACGGCGCTTCCCATCACTACCTGCCGCATGAAAAAACGATCCGCGCTGAACCTACGCTGGTCAATGAGCTAGCGGGCTCGATCCGCGCGCGTGGTGCCCCGTGCACTGTCGGCACAACCTGGACAACGGATGCGCCGTATCGCGAGACTCGTGAAGAAATCCTGCAATACCAGGCGGAGGGTGTGAAAACCGTGGAAATGGAATCGGCCGGGCTGTTCACGGTGGGGCAGGTGCGCGGAATTCCAACTGCTTCCGTCGTAGTGGGCATGGACAGCCTGGCGACCCTTCAATGGAAAACACCGGAAAGGCTGGATCTCATCGGTCGTTCTCTCGAAGTAGTTTACGGTGCGGCCATTGAGGTGCTAGGTCGGGCATGAGACAGGATTTCTTCATTTGTCCGCGTTGTCAGACTTCACTCGAACGGCGTTCCGCTGACAGGCTCACTTGTCCGCGGGATGGGCTGGAATTCTGGAAGAAGGATGGCATCTGGCGCTTCCTTCTGCCTGAGACCGAAGCTCACTATGCCCGTTTCATCGCGGACTATGAAGCCATCCGGCATTATGAGCAGCGGGGCAGTCCGTCTGCGAACTATTACCGCGCCCTGCCTCACAGGGATCTTAGCGGTCACTACCGGGATGACTGGCGCATTCGCGCTCGCAGTTTCAATGCTCTCGTGAAACATGTGCTTACACCTCTCCAGAACCGGTTGGAGCGTGCTTTGAAGATCCTCGACCTGGGCGCCGGCAATGGCTGGCTCTCCAACCGGCTGTCGGCGCAGGACAACCGAGTCATTGCTGTGGATCTGCTGGTTAACGAACAGGATGGGCTGGGGGCATGGAAGTATTACGAACATAGCTTTACCCCGGTACAGGCACAATTCGATCATCTGCCCATTATGAGCGGTTTTGTCGACACGGTCATCTTCAACGCCTCCTTTCACTACGCCGAAGATTACACCAGGACGCTCAAGGAGGCGCTGCGCGTGCTATCCAATCAAGGTTGGCTCGTGATCATGGATTCACCCGTATACAGGCACAGCGCTTC
>DASTFG010000082.1:0-8349 GCA_035708785.1 Anaerolineales bacterium | reverse complement strand
GCCGGTGTAATCAACTTATCGATGAACGGGACGATCCTCCTTTCCGCCATGGGTTCGTTTGCTGTGTCCGTGCGCACCGAGAGCATTCTTCTGGGATTCTTAACTGGAATGCTCATTGGCGCGGCAGTGGCCCTCATCGTGGCGTTCGCGTCCATTACCTTAAGGCAATCTCAAGTCGCGGTGGGCTTCGTGCTCGCACTCATGTGCCGTGATCTCTCCTATTTCCTCGGCAATCCGTATATGGGTGCGGCGGGCCCGCGTCTTTCCGCTCTTCCTATTCCAGGACTCGTGAACATTCCGGTGCTTGGCCCCCTGTTCTTCAATCAGGATCTAGTCACCTATCTAGGCTACCTTATTATCTTTCTGGCATGGTTATGGATCTTTCGGACGCAGCCCGGATTGATGCTGCAAGGCATCGGTGAGCGTCCTGCCGCGGCATTTGTACGCGGCGCAAATGTCAACTTGATGCGCTACGTGTACACGGTATTGGGTGGCGCGATCATTGGATTGGCGGGTCCCACCTATTCGCTCAGTGTCAAAGCGGGCTGGAAGGGAACCATTTCCGGCCTGGACGGGATCGGCTGGATCGCTCTGGCCATCACCATCTTCGGCGGCTGGAACCCAATCCGCGCCGCATTCGGCGCCTATCTATTTGCGTTTCTGCAATGGCTTGGGCTTGTGCTTCAGCCAAGTCTGCCAAATGTTCCCTCCCAGGTTTTGCAGGTCGCGCCTTTCCCTTTAATGATCCTGACGCTGTTGCTGGTCAATATCGGCGATGCAGAATGGATGGAGCGGACTTTGGCTTCCCTGCCTGAGTCGACGCGGCGCTTCTTCGCCAGACTCTTCCGCACCCTGCGTGCGTCACCGCCGGCTGCGCTGGGTGTGCCATTCGAGACGGATTAGCCAAGGCGATTGCATGGGCGTGTCTGTTCGAGTCGCCGAGATGGCATTGGATGTGTACATCCGAACTGGCTGTGTGATTCTGGACAAAAATCATATTATTCATATTACAAAATGTCTGACAATTTTTGTGGGCATTCAGTATACTGATAAAACAGGAGAGCAATAGTTGGCCGTAAAAAAAGCACCTCGATCCGATTGGACTTCTCGCCTGATTGATGCATTAATGCCTGTCTTTGCAACATTGGCCGCGCTGGCTGTTGGCGCGGTCATGTTGTTTTTTCTGGGAGCAAACCCCCTGCAGGCTTACCGGGCTCTCTGGGATGGCGCTTTTGGCAGCTCGAACGCATTTGCTGAGACATTGGTCAAGGCCACCCCTCTGCTGTTGGTAGCCCTGGGCATCTGTATCTCGTTTCGAGGTGACGTGATCAATATCGGTGGAGAGGGTCAGATGATCGTCGGAGCGATCGCTGCAACCTGGGTCGGCCTGACGTTCACGGACTGGCCGGGCTGGGTGATCATTCCCCTGGCCATGTTAATTGGATTTTTAGGGGGCGCGGTCTGGGGGGGGATTCCCGGTTTTCTCAAAGCGTATTTCAACGTCAATGAGATTCTGAGCACTGTCATGATGAATGCCATCGCAGTCCAGTTGATGAACTTCCTGCTGCGCGGACCGATGATCGATCCGTCTCAGGCTGAGCTGGCGTCGAAAATCCCGCAAACTGCCCGCCTGATTGAGGCCTTTCGTCTAATGCGCTGGGCACCCACGCGGCTGCATGTGGGGATTCTGATTGCTGTGATCCTGGCGATCCTCGTTTATATCCTGCTATTCCGGACGACGCTTGGATATCGCATTCGCGCCGTGGGACAGAACCCGCATGCCTCCCGCTATGCAGGGATCAATGTCAAGAGATATATCGTGCTTTCCCTGCTGTTGAGCGGCGCGTTCGCAGGCTTGGCCGGGGCCATACAGGTCTATGGCGTCAATTATCGGATGATCACGGATGGTTCGGCATCGGGCTTCACGGGAAGCGCCGGGTTCAACGGAATTGTGGCCGCTCTCTTTGGGCAGTTACATCCAATCTGGTCCATTCCCGCCTCGATTCTATTTGGCGCGCTGCTGGTCGGGGCGAATTCGATGCAGAGGATCGTGCAAGTTCCTTCTGCCCTGGTGATTGCCCTAAATGGCCTGGTGGTCGTCTTTGTCGTCAGCAGCGAGTTCTGGCGTCGTCGCAGGCAGCGGCGCAGGCTAGCAGCCATCCGGGAGAAAGAAGGCGAATCGCCGCCACAGGCTGTGGAGGTCAAGGCATGATTTCCGATCTCTTTTCCATGACTGTGTTGATCGGCATCCTGGCATCCGGAATTCGGCTGGCTACCCCGTATCTGTATGCTGCGATTGGCGAGACGTTTGGCCAGCGCAGTGGTGTATTGAATCTGGGCGTCGAGGGGCAGATGCTTCTCGGCGCTTTCGCGGCTTTCTACATTTCACTTACAACCGGAAGCTTATGGCTTGGGGTCTTGGCTGCCATGATCGTCGGCGCTGTCATGGGGCTGGCAATGGCTTATGTGACCGTAAACCTCCATGCGCAGCAGGGTATCAGCGGTATCGGCTTTTATCTGTTTGGGCTGGGGATGAGCGACCTGCTCTTCCAAAAGTTGTTGGGCACAGTGGAAACCGTCAGAGGTTTTCCAAGGCTTTCGGTACCCGGGCTGAGCGATATCCCCGGTCTTGGGGAAATCTTCTTCAGCCATAACCTGCTTGTCTATCTGGCTTATCTTCTTGTTCCCGCGGCCTGGTTCATTCTCAATAAAACAACGCTCGGACTGAAAATTCGTTCTGTTGGAGAGAATCCTGACGCGGCGGATTCGCTTGGCGTGAGTGTCGCGCGTATCAGGTATTTTACGATCATCCTGGGTGGGACGCTTTCCGGGATTGCAGGGGCGTCGCTCTCCATTGCGCTGTTGAATGTATTTCAGCAAAACATGACCAGTGGCCTGGGCTTCATCGCGGTCGCGCTGGTATACTTTGGCGCCTGGCGTCCGTGGGGCGTGCTGGGCGGCGCGCTGCTGTTCAGCATGATCAACTCTCTGCAGTTGTGGATCCAGGTCTTGGGGATTCCTGTCCCTTCGGATATCGCGGTGATGATGCCGTACATCCTGACAATTCTGGTCCTGGTCGCCAGTGTGTCGAGGGTACGTGCCCCCTCTGCGTTAACAAGACCATTTGAGCGCGAGGCTTAAGTTCCAACCTATAGGAGGTGCACTCTGCATAAATAGCAGCGTCAATTACCGGAAGCCTGCAAATGTCGAGAAATTTGAATCACCTAAAAAGGAGAAGAAAATGAAAAAACTTGTACGCCTGTCCGGCTTGTTTCTCTTGCTGGCACTCCTCGTGAGCGCCTGTGGCGCCCCGGCACCTGCGCCCGCTGAGCCGCCGGAGGGAGAAGCCTTCCGCGTGGCCGTCGTAATGCCCAGTGCCATCAATGACCTGGCCTTCAGCCAGAGCATGTACGATGCCCTGGTCCGCGTGCAGGGAGAGATGGGCGGTCCCGATGCATTCGAGATCGTCTATTCCGAAAACATGTTCGTCGTGGATGATGCCGCCGCGGCCATTCGCGACTACGCAACCCAGGGCTTTGATCTGGTGATCGCGCACGGTTCACAGTATGGCTCCTCTCTGCAAGAGATAGCACCCGATTTCCCCGAGACCAGCTTCGCCTGGGGAACGACAGTTGACACCTTTGGACTGCCGAATGTCTTCGCTTATGAAGCGGCTTCCCAGGAGGGCGGCTTTGTCAACGGTGTGTTGGCAGCGACTCTCTCGGAAAGCAATATCCTCGGCGTTGTCGGCCCGATTGAGACTGGCGATGCGAAACTCTCTGTGGATGGGTTTAAAGCCGGTGCAGAGGCGACCAAGCCAGACATCCAGGTGAACGTGAACTACATCGGCTCGTTCTCGGATGTTGCACTCGCCTCCGAAGCCGCTACGACGCACATCTCGGCCGGCGCGGATGTCCTGACCGGGACCGCACAGATGGTGGTCGGCGCGATCGGCCAGGCCGAGGAAGCCAATGTGCTGTGGTTCGGCACACAGTCCAACCAGGCCTCACTTGCCCCCTCTATCGTCGTTGCCAGCCAGGTCTATCACTGGGAAGTGGTTCTCCGGGATATGATTGCGAAGATCCAGGCCGGTACGCTGGGAGGGGAAGCATTCGTCATCAACCTTGCCAATGGTGGTGAGGTGATCGAATTCAACCCCGAAAGCACCGTGGCGGCCGAAGCCCAGACGTTGGCTCAGGAAACGATTCAAGGGATTATCGACGGGAGCATCCAGATTCCGCTTCCGTAACGGACAGTCAGGATGACTTCGGAAGCTCCAATCATTGGACTTCCGAAGTCGGATCCTGGAGCAGTATTCGCAGGATGGTACGATGACCAAACCCAATCAGCTCCCCTCCGGCCAGGCACGGATTGACAGCCTCGAGATGCGAGCCATCACGAAACGCTTTCCGGGTGTGCTTGCCAACGACCTCGTCGATTTTGATGTGAAGTTCGGCGAGGTCCATGCGCTGCTGGGGGAGAACGGGGCCGGTAAGAGTACGCTGATGAAAATCCTGTATGGCCTGTACCATCCCGATGAGGGGGAGATCCTGCTCAATGGCAGACCCGTCACGATCACCTCGCCTACGGACGCGATCAACCTGGGCATCGGCATGATCCACCAGCACTTCATGCTGGTCCAGACCCTGACCGTTGCCGAGAATGTGGCCCTGGGACTGCCATCCTCCCGTGGTCTGCTCACGGATCTGGATCGTGTGTCCAAGCGGATTCTGGAGTTGGCCGATATTTATGGCCTGAAGATCGATCCGGAAGCCTACATCTGGCAGTTATCCGTGGGACAGCAGCAGCGTGTCGAGATCATCAAGGCCCTGTATCGCGGGGCAGCATTGCTCATTCTCGATGAACCGACCGCTGTCCTTACACCGCAGGAGGTGGATGAGCTGTTCGCCATCATGCGCCAGATGGTAAAGGATGGACATGCTCTGATCTTCATCTCGCACAAATTGCATGAAGTCGTCGCGATCAGCAACCGCGTGACCGTGCTGCGGGATGGCCGCAAGATCGGCACCCGTCCCACCTCGGAAACGACCAAACAGGACCTGGCAAACTGGATGGTTGGCCGTGAGGTCGGGTTTGCACCGGATCGCGGAGTTGTGGAACGCGGGGAAATCCGCCTCAAGCTCGAAAACATATCCTGTGGAAGCGACCGGGGCACGCCGGGCCTGCGCGACGTCAGCCTGGCTGTCCACGCAGGAGAGATTCTAGGGATTGCCGGCGTTTCCGGGAATGGGCAGCGGGAACTGGCGGAAGTTATTACCGGGCTGCGCAAGAATACGTCGGGCCGCGTCAAACTGGAAAGAGAGGATGTGACCGGCCTCCAGGCAGGTGAGCTTACGGATCGCATGCTGTCTTACATCCCGGAGGAAAGGATGCGGGATGGCATGATCAGGGAATTTACAGTGGCGGAGAACATGGTTCTGCGCGAGCATCATAAGCAGCCGTATTCCCGTTCCGGCTTCCTAAGCTTAAGCAATATTTCGAGCCGTGCAGATGAACTCATCAGGAAATTTCAGGTCAAGACGCCCTCTCGCGATACGCGGGCAAAGAACCTCTCGGGTGGCAACATTCAGAAAGTCGTGCTGGCCCGCGAGATCTCCCGCAATCCGCGCGTCATCATCGCGGCACAGCCGACGCGCGGCCTCGATATCGGCGCGACTGAATACGTCCGTAAGCAGTTGATCGAACAGAGACGCCAGGGCGTCGCGATCCTGCTGATCTCAGAAGACCTGGATGAAATCCTGGCGCTTTCCGATCGCATTGCTGTCCTTTATGAAGGACAGATCATGGATATCGTCCCTCGTGAAATTGCCACACCTGAAAAGCTGGGTCTGCTGATGGCCGGGGTTCACCCGGAAGATACACATGTGCAAACTTCCTAAGTCTAATGTCATGTACAGCGAGTTACTTAAAATACTACCAAACTTGTCTACTTAAGCATTAAAATACAATCCCATCGGTTCGGTGGTCGTTGGATGCAGGTCGCATCCGCGGCGTTGGGCCAGGCCCATCGAAAAGTGCCGCCGCCTACTTAAGAAAGAGGTAGCCACCAATGAACCCTTGGCAAGAATATATTCGTCCCACCAATCTATCACAAGCTCTAAGGGCCTTTGCAGAGGCAGCCGGTCCGGTGCTTCCCATCGCGGGCGGCACGGATCTATTGCTCGACCTGGAACAAGGCCGCCACTCCCCTGTCCACACGCTGGTGGATGTGACTTCCATTGAGGAGATGACCGCGCTCGAAGTGAGAGGCGAGGAGCTCTTCGTCGGTGCGGCCGTCCCGGTCAACCGCATCGTCCTGGATCCCTTGACCGGCGGGCATGCCCAGGCCCTGGTCGAAGCCTGTGACCTGATCGCGGGTCCGCAGGTCCGCAACGTTGCTACTCTGGGAGGAAATGTTGCCCACGCTCTCCCTGCCGCGGACGGGACGATCGCATTGCTTGCGTTGAATGCGCAAGCAGAAATTGCAGGCATAAATGCGCCAGCCGCCGTCCTCGGCGGCGTTGGAACCTATCGCCTTCCAATTAAGGAATTATTCCTCGGCCCGGGCAAATCGTCTCTAAAACATGCCGAGGAACTGCTCGTTGGCTTTTACCTGCCGCTTTCCACCTCCCACCAGGCCTCCTGCTTCAAGCGCATCATGCGTCCGCAGGGCGTGGCGCTGCCCATCATCAACGTTGCAATCTGGCTCGAGCGCGCAGACAACATAGTCAGCCAGATCCGTATTGCCGTTGGCCCTGGCGGACCAACCCCCTGGAGTGGGACGGAAGCAGAAAAAGCATTGGTCGGAAAGGCACTCAACAACGAAACATTCAGCGCCGCGCGAGAGGCCTTACTTAACGAGGTGGGCTTCCGCTCCAGCGCCCGGCGTGCCAGCGCAGAGTATCGCAGGCAGATTGTCAGGAGCCTATTCGAAGATGTTCTTGATACCGCGTGGGAACGGGCTGGCTAACCACTGAGGCACGGAGACACTGAGATTCTTGAGGATTGAGCAATGCAACCTAACATTCCTATTCCGCAAAATAAATACGCTCACCCAATCTTGGAAAAGGATTTGACCAATACAATTATTGGCGCGGCAATAGAAGTTCATCGTGTACTCGGTCCTGGATTGCTCGAATCCGCTTATCAAGTTTGTATGGAACACGAAAGTAAACTACGGAATATGCCGTTTGAGCGTTTGGTGGATTTACCTTTGAATTACAAAGGTGTTCAGCTGGGCGATGGTTATGTAATCGACCTAATTTATGACAAAGGGGTTATCGTTGAATTGAAAGCTGTAGAGAAGGTAATCCCTGTTCATGAAGCACAGCTATTAACCTACCTGAGACTTATGGGAATTCGCGTTGGGCTTTTAATCAACTTTAATGTGCCGGTACTGAAAGACGGTATTTATCGCCGAGTCCTTTAGACGCGAGAATGTAAATACTCTGTGCCTTAGTGTCTCCGTGGTTAGTTTTCTTAAGGATATCTAATGAATAATCAAATCTCTCTAACAGTTAATGGTATCAATCAAACCTTTGAACCCATTCCCGGTGAGACTCTTTCGACCCTCCTTCGCCAGCGACTGCGCCTGACGGGCACAAAGATCGGCTGCGACGAAGCCGAGTGCGGCGCATGCACTGTCCTGGTAAATGACGAGCCAGTGGTCTCGTGTATCTATCCCGCCGAGCGCGCGGATGGCAAAACGGTCATCACCATCGAGGGACTCTCCGCGCTGAGCGGAGCTGCAGGCGAAGTTGAAGCGCAGGCTGCAAATCGTCCTCACCAGCACGTCCGCCAGGGGCAAGTGTCGAATACAGGTTTCGACGGAACGTCTCAACCTTACGCGCCGGACGGAAGGCTTCATCCATTGCAGGAGGCCTTCATAGAGCACGGCGCCGTGCAGTGCGGATTCTGCATCCCTGGCCAGATCATGACGGCGCACGCGCTGCTCGAGCGGAATCCGAATCCGACAAGCGATGAAATTCGCTTTGCACTAAAAGATACCCTCTGCCGCTGCGCGGGTTATCAAATGATCGAGAATTCTATTCTCGCGGCTGCGGAATCTCTGCGGACAGGCGAGCCTGTCAAAAAGCCAGACATTCCTGATTCGATCCATACTCATAAATCGGTTGGTCATACTCACCTGCGGCCCGATGGGATTGAAAAAGTCACCGGCAAAGCGATCTACACCGATGACCTCGAGTTCGACGGCATGCTGTATGCTAAAGTCCGCCGCGCCATGATTCCGCATGGCATCCTGACCAAACTCGATATTTCGAAAGCAAAGGCTCTTCCTGGGGTCGCGGCAGTTTTAACGGCTGATGACATTCCAGGTGAACATAACCA
>DASTFG010000081.1:0-4323 GCA_035708785.1 Anaerolineales bacterium | reverse complement strand
GACCAGATCGCCAACCTGCGCACCCTCGGGAACGGCCGGGGCGGGGACAGCTTTGGCGCCACAGCCGACGAGCAATGTCATCAGCGCGACTGCGAGCGTCCAAATGCCGAGGGTTTGCCAAAGGCTAAGTTGATCTGTCTTATCGCCCACCGATGATTCCAGCAGGTTGTTCGTTGAGGTTGTTTCTTGCGTTGACATGAGATTTCTCCTTTCCATTCTTCGTCTATCGGAACAAAGGTTCCGCTCATTGATTCCGATCTTTTCGCCAGGTGTCTCTTATGGGATCAAAATTCCTGGCGGTTGAAACGCCGGATGGCTACGGCGATGAAAACGGCGCAGGAGACCACCGTCGAGATCAACGGCCACCATGAAAACACCGGCTCGCCGGTCATGAAGGAAACAGACAGGGCGCTCATTTGATCCGGGGCGGGGCTGAAGGTCAGCAAAATCGGCGAGATGTAGATCAGTGCGGGGATCAGAGCCGGGCCATACCAGAACACAAAGTAAAGGACCATCGGCACAGCGATGACGCCGCTTGATGATTCCAGCAGGGTTCCCATCATCAGCGCCAACGCTATCCAATAGAACGTGTGGAGCGAGACCATCAAAAGTGCGAGCGCAAAACCGAAGGGGGAAAGCCATCCAATGTCGCTAAACAATCCCAACATGATGTACAAGATCACGCCGGGGACGATCACCGAGGTGAGCAGGATGGCAATCGAATTGACAACCAGCCGTGAGACGACGAACGCCGTGCGCGTGACCGGTTTGGAGAGCACCCAGGCGGCTGTGCCATGTTGCTTTTCCCTGACCAGTACCCGCTGCATGATGATCATCACGCCAAACGCCACGAACATTCCGCCGAAGATGCCGTACATGAACAGGACCGGGGGACCGCCCCCTCCCTCTTTGGCGGCTTTGGCGGACGCAACGATCATGATGCCCATCATCACGTTGATGATGGAAAACCACATGAGCAGGTGTCGCCACCACTTTGAGGACTTGAACCAGGCCGAGTACTCGCCCTGCAGCAAGTTGCCCAATCCCCGCCTCCAGCCCTTTTCTTTGACAAGTTGAAACTGCCCCAACGCATTGGTGCTCATTTCTGACTCCTTTCGATGATGTTGATGAACACGTCTTCCAGGTTTTGTTCTTTGCGGCTGAAGTTGGAAACCTTCAAACCACTGGATACCAGCAGGCTCAACAACTGGTCTTTCGCCGCGTCTTCGTTTGTCACGCTCACCAGCCAGGTGGTCTGTCCGTTCTCTTTTTTGGTTTCGATCCCGGATACCCAGGGTTGTTGATCGATCTGTATGTAGGCGCTTTGGGCATCGCCCGCGAGCGTTATGGTGTAAGTCACATCGCCTGTGCCTGCCAGCAGTTCCTGGATGGGCGCCTGCGTGATCAATTCGCCCTGGTTGACAATGGCAACCTGATCGCTGACTCTTTGCACATCGTCCAGGATATGGGTGCAGTAGAAGATGGTGGCGTACTTGCGGATGCGCGACATCACTTCAAGCACATCGCGCCGTCCCTGCGGGTCCAGGCTGGCAGCGGGCTCATCCAGGATCAACAGGTCTGGATAGTTGACCTCCGCCTGGGCGATACCCAATCGCTGGCGTTCGCCGCCGGAAAAGCCCTTGATGGGACGGTCTGCCTTGCGCTCCAGCCCGACCAGCTCGATCATCTCGTTCACCCGCTTGTCGATCTCCAATTGAGGTCCCGCATAGAAGAACCTGGCAGTGTATTCCAGCGTCTGGCGGGCGGTCATGTGCTCGTAGAAACGAGTATCCTGAGGCAGATATCCGATCCTGGCGCGGATGTCAACGCTGTCGCGAATGATGTCCATGCCGAGGATGTTGCCGCTGCCATTCGTGGGTTTGATCAAGCCCAGCAACAGTTTGATCGTCGTGGTTTTGCCTGCGCCGTTGGGACCGAGAAAGGCGGAGATTGATTTCTGAGGGACACGCAGGTCAAGCGATTTGAGCGCATGCACCTCGCCAAAAGACTTGCTCAATCCTTCCGTGCTGATTACCAAATCGTTTGAAATCATGTTGTTTTCTCCTTTTATTCTGCTGTCAAGCGCAGTCAGAAACTTTGCATCTACTTCTTTTCGATCTGTTGGCTGATATATTCCAGGGCAGCTAGGCCCGGTGATATGACATTGCCTTCCACAGTATTAACCAGCGCGGTTACGGCAAGTTTGCTATCAGGAATGCCGACGAAAAAGGCATGGTAACCCGTTGTTGAATCACCGGTCATTCCAAATGCTTTGCGACCGGCCACCTCAAATACTACGCCGCCGAGAGCGAATGCTCGTCCATCAACGCTTCCCATCGGCTGAGTCATAACGGCCAGCGTCTCCCTCGACACGAGCCTGCCATCAAAAAGCGCGGAAGCAAAGGTCAGGAGATCTGAAGCACTGGATACCATTAGCCCTGCAGCCCAGGCAGTGGATGCATGCGGATACCAGGGGAATTCATCTGAACCGAGGTAACCATCGGAGGTCTTGATGTAGCCAGGAACAGCGATCTCCTGCCCGTTATCATCTTTTGGGCACGTGGTGTCTTTCAGATCGAGGGGTTTGATGATGCGTGATTCGACCTCGTGAGCCCAACTGTTACCGGTGACCTTCTCGATGATGAGTCCCAGCATAAAGTAGTTGGTATTGGAATAGTGGATCACCTTGCTGCCGGGCTCACCAACCGGGCCAGCCTTGTTCGCTTCGGCTATCAGGTCTTCCGGTGCCCACGCCCTTGTCCATTTCCCGGGATCCATTCCGAATACCGTTTGATAGTCAGCCAGGCCGCTCGTGTGGGACAGCAACATACGAACCGTTATCTTGTCTCCGTTTGGCTGTTCGGGAAACCAGGCATCGACAGTATCATCCAGGGAGAGTTTTCCCTCTTCCATCAATTGCATAACTACCACCGCTGTAAAGGTCTTGGTAACACTGGCTATTAGTGACGGCGTATCCGCACTCCAACGCTCATTCCCGGAGGGGCTGGTATATCCGGATGTAGCCCAGATGACAGTGCCGTCTGCCAATCGCTCAGCCATCACCATGCCCAGAGTGTTCTGCTGCTTTACCTGCTGGTCTAGGAGCTCCTGCAATGCAACCTTCGCCTGTGAATGCTCATCTACCATTTCCAGCTTAATCTGGCCGATACCGGCGTCCAGGTTTACCTGCAATGTCACCTCTGACACGCCATGAGCGGCGTTGGTGTAGACGTTCCCATCCTGCGTCAATCCTGTGGCTTCGATCATGTTCGGACCGGGCTCGACCTCAACGCGGACTCCAATGTCCGCGGGCAGTTTCAAGCTGATATTCGCCGCGCCGGTATTCATGGTGACCTCCAGGTCACGGGTCCAGTCACCGGTCAGGTCGATGGTGTATTCGCCCGCACCCAGGCTGACGTCGAGTCCTGTTAGCAACAGACCAGCCAATTTCAAATTGCTGGTCCCGGCGCCCAGATCCACACGCAGATCTATGGGCACCCCATCGGAAAGGCGCAGACCCCACTCATTGCGGAAGTCCGTGATACCTTGCAAAGCTGGCAAGCCGTTGGCGTCGGGCTGCCGAACAACGAGAGTGCTGTCTGTGTACTTCACCTCTGGTTTCAGCCTGGCGACGTTGTAGGTGAAGTCGGCCTCCAGCAACTTATCCGCGCCACCGGTCACCTCCAGGTCGCCAGCGCCCATGTTGATCTCCACGCGGACCGACTTGGCGTCTCCCAGCTCGACCGATTGGGACTCGCTCCGCAATGCGCCCACCCTGGTCCTGGAACCGCAGCCGGTGAGCAGCAGCCCTGCAAAAACGGCGAGGGTGATCCAAAGATGGTTTCTTTTCATAGTCCTTCTCTCCTTTCTTTATCCAAATGGGTCTGTTTCAACTGAATTCTATGGCCCAGGATAAAAAAAAGAACCACATAAACATGTGGTTCTAGGAGACGTAAATATGTAGTTTTCAGATCAAATTCATCTCTCGGGCTTTCTCGATGGCCTGCACCCGCTTGTTGACCAGCAGTTTACGATAGATATTCTTAACGTGAAACTGGATCGTGTTCAGGCTGAGGTAAAGCTCCTGGCCGATCTCTCCGTAGCTTAGCCCCCCGGCCAGATTTTGCAGCACCTCCAGCTCACGCTCGCTCAACTGCACCTCGTGCTTCTCCACGGTTTCGGATTTCGCCGGTTCAGAGCGCAAGCCTTCCAACACGCGATCGGCATATGCAATCAGGGTCTCGTCGGTCAACCGGGGCTTGAGCTCCTCCAGCAAAGCTTGCAGGGCCTCGCCTTCATCCAGGAAGACCCGGAAGAGCCCTG
>DASTFG010000080.1:0-9888 GCA_035708785.1 Anaerolineales bacterium | reverse complement strand
GGCGTACGGGCCGGCTCGACCGGCTGGATTTCCTTCCAGGATGTGAAGGTACCCGTCGAAAACCGGATCGGCGACGAGGGTGACGGATTCAAGATCACAATGACAGCCTTCGACCGCGGACGCTATACCGTGGCTTCGGGGGCCACAGGCATTATCCGTGCGTGCCTCGAAGCCAGCGTCCGATACGCCAAGACCCGCTCCACCTTCGGCAGGCCGATCGCCGAACACCAGCTCATCCAGGAGAAGATCGCCAAAATGGCGCAGGATTATGAGATTGCTCGCCTGCTCTATCTGCAGTCGGGCTGGATGCAGAATAGGGGCCGGCGCAGTACATTGCAAACTTCCTATGCCAAGAAGTTCGCCACGGAAGCCTCTTTTTCCGCCGCGAATGAGGCAATCCAGATCCACGGCGCGTATGGGTTCAGCGACGAGTATGACGCGGAACGCTACCTGCGCAACGCCAAAGGCGCGATGATATATGAGGGTTCCAGTGAAATCCAAACACTCATCCAAGCGGGCTATGTCATCGGTGAACGGACAGATAAACCGTTACGTTGTGAACTCCCCGCATACGACGAGGCTTACTGGCAAGGATAAGAATGGACATTCAACCCCTGCATACGAAAATCGATAAAACGATCCAGACCATGTATGGTCTGGTTGTACTGGAAGACCCAAATGGCTTCCCACGCAGCGAGATAAATTTGTACTGTATTACCCCAAACGGAAAATTTGTGTGGAAAGCCGAAAAGCCAGACCCCAACACTTTATATTCCCGGGTCAGGCTGACGGAGGATGGTGCAATACTCTCTACCTATACAATCGGCGGACATGCCTGTGAATTGGAGCCAGGATCAGGAAAGATCATTAGCCAGGCGACGATTAAATAGCTATGGTCCCGTCATTGCGACGAGCACCGCCTTCGCTCGAAGCAATCTCCACTCCAGTACCGCAAATGGGATTGCTTCCCGCAGGCTCGCAATGACCGAAGTTGAGGTACGAAATCATAAATCAAGGAGGATTATTTTGAAAATCATCGCATGTATCAAGCAAGTACCCGACTCGGAAGCGAAGGTCAAAGCCGAGGATGGGAAAGTATCATGGGGGGACGCGCCGCTGGTCATCAACCCGTTCGACGAGTACGCCGTGGAAGGCGCGCTCCAGCAGAGGGAAGCGCAGGGAGGCACGGTCACCGCGCTGTGCATCGGACCGGAATCTGCGAAAGAGGCGCTCAAGCACGCATTGGCGATGGGCGCGGACGACGCCATCCTGATCTCGGACACCGCACTCAGCGAGATCGATACGGCTGGTGCAGCGCGCGTCCTGGCCGCGGCCATCCAAAAGATCGGCGGCGTGGATATGGTCGTCTTCGGCCGCCAGACGCTCGACAACGGCGCCGGTCTCACCCCCGCGCAGGCCGCGCGCATCCTCGGGTGGCCCATGCTCGGCCTCGCCGGGCAGATCAAGATTCAGGACGGCAGCGTGACCGTCGACCGGGTGATCGAAGAGGGCCGGCAGACCGTCAGCGCGAAATTGCCCGCGGTTGTGAGCGTCGTCCAGAGCATCGGCGAGCCGCGCTACCCGTCGTTCATGGGCATCCGCAAGGCCTCGAAAGCCACCATCCCGGTATGGTCATTGGCTGACCTGGGCGCCGCGGCTCCTGAAGCCGTCGTCCGGCGCACCGAGCTGATGAGCCCGCCCCCGCAAGATACGACGATCGAGATCATCACCGGCGACAGCCCCGCCGAGATCGCCGATAAGCTTGTAGATAAAATCCTCGCGGAGAAGGTGCTATGAAAACGTTTGTCTACATCGACCACTTCAAGGGCGAAATGCAGCCTGCCTCCTGGGAGGCGCTTGGGCTGGGAAAATCGCTGGGCCCGGTGAGTGCAGTTGTCTTTGGCTCGGGCCTGGATGAGATTATCAAGAGCGCGTTCGAATATGGCGCCGACGAGGTTTTTGCGGCGGATGACCCCTCATTGGCCGATTACCGCGCGGAACCATATGCTTCCACACTTGCAGCGCTCGCCTCCTCACAAAGTCCCGACTTGATCCTGTTCCCAACAACGGCGCGCACCCGCGAGCTGGCCGCCATGGCTGCGGTGGATCTGAACACGGGTGTGTTGACCGACATCTCCGGACTTGAAGCAGAAGGCGACCAGTTGGTTGCCACACGTCCGATTTATGAAGGCAAATTGCTGGAGAAGACCGTATGCTCCGGCAAGCCTATCATGGCAACCATCCGGGCGCGTGCTTTTCCCAAACCAGAACCAGACGGAAGCAGATCGGGAATCGCCACAAAGGTTGAAGTCAAGGCTGACGCCTTGACGACCGTCGAAGGTTATTCCGCGTCGGAGAGCGCGGTGAACCTGGGAGACGCGGGCGTGATCGTGTCCGGCGGGCGCGGCGTCTCGAATAACCCAACTCTGCAGCCGCCCGACGGCATGGACGAAAAGCAGGCCGAGCTGTGGCGAGCCCAGCAGGGCTTCGCTTTGATTACTGAGCTGGCCAACGTACTCGGCGGCGCGGTCGGTGCCTCGCGCGCGGCAGTCGACGCGGGCTACATCCCCTATTCGCACCAGGTGGGGCAGACCGGCAAAGTCGTCACGCCGGATCTGTATATCGCCTGCGGCATCTCCGGTGCCGTCCAGCATCTGGTGGGGATGAGGAATGCCAAACTGGTCGTAGCGATCAACAAGGATGCAGATGCACCCATCTTCAAGCAGGCCCGTTATGGCGTGGTAGGTGACCTGTTCCAGATCGTCCCGGCGCTGACAGAGGCATTCAAGAAGAAACTGGGAAAGTAGGCCCTCCCCGCTTGATAGGGCCGGTAGAGTCAGGACCTCCGAGGGACTATTTTGAGATGTCCTCATAACTTCATGCGATTTGTGATCTCACGGAAGCATTACTTTCGCCATGAAGGCATGTACCAATCGGTATCCAGGGACAAACCTGGGGCCTGGACGATGCGCTGCTCGAGTGTTTCGAGATCCACCGTGAAAAGATGGCCGCCGGTCGGGCTGGTCGTCTCGCTGATCAACAGAAATCGCCCGTCGGGCGAGAAGATCACTGCGCCGACCGTTACACCTCTGTATACTTGTTTCAATCCCCTGCCATTGCGATCGATAATATAGACATCGGCGGTGGGATTGGGATCCTGCGTGAACTCAGTGTAGTAGGCAAACGCCAGGCGGTTATTATCCGGCGCCCAGACGATCGGCTGCAAAGTCCCACCCGTAAAGCTTGCCAGCTCAACGGGGTTCCCTCCGTCCGGTTCAGTCACGTAAAGAGTATGCTTCTGGCTGTCGTGCTGATAGTCGTCATAAGCCAGCCAGGCGCCGTCGCTCGAGGGGACGAACATTGCTTTCGTCAGCAGAGTCTCGAACATCGGCCGGGCCTGCCCATCCGCCACGCGAACCAGGTAGACCGAACCCTCCTCTCCAAGCTTTGCCGAACGCACGATGACGTTTCCGGTAATCCAGCCGTCCATGATGTACGGGCGTCCCTCTTCTGGCAGATCGCTCGAAGAAGTCAGGTTCTTCAATCCTGAACCATCAGGCTGAACAACGTAAAGATCTTCCCCTCCCAGGCCATCCTGCACACGGACGGCGATCCACCGGCCATCGGGCGACCAGAACGGCGGGTCGATGTACGCGTACTCGAACAGGGAAGTCCAGGTTTGCGCCGCGGGATCGAACAACCATAATTTATAGGGCGTGCCATCCGTGTTATCTGGATAAGCGAACGCGGCGAAGTTTCCATCAGGGGACCATGACAGCGGCGTCAATGTGAAGTTGAACGGGAAGGGCGCGGTAACAGATTCCACCTGCGGGCAATCCGCGAGGCCTACTGCACACATCCCCGGCAAACGAATCAGCTCGGCGGACGTACCTGTCTGGCGCGGCAGCGTAAAGAAATAGAGCTCGCCCAGCGCATCTCTCCCGGATGGAGCGGCTGTGCCCGTTTCGACAGGCTCCCCCCCTCGTCCGGTGACATCGCTGAACTGCGGCAACGAGGCGGGCGCGCGGAACAGGGAATCGGCAAACAGGTCATCGTAAATGACCTGGCTGACCACGGCTTCGCTTTGTATGGTTTCCCCTCCGCCTTTACCCAACGTTTGCATCTTTAGAATCACGGCCGTCTTGGCATCCAGCCAGGCCCGCCAGGAAGGCAGCTCATTTTGTGCATGCGCCCACTCCACGACGACGGTCTCACGTCCCGCGACAAACTCGGTTGCGACGGGCTTGAATATCCCTTCGCCCTGGGCAAAGTCTGAAGAAAAGGCCAGTTGTGAAAGCGGGGTGCCCATCTGTCCCCAGAGCGGCTGGGGGTAGGCATAGCCCGGTTCGGGGGTCGGGACAAACTGCTTGACCTTTGCAAACTCCGGCAACAGATGAGAGCGGCTCTGGCCCGTTTTCAAGTCCATTTCAAGGATGGTCAGTCCATCACACGCCTTGAATGTTTTCGCCATCCCCTCACCGGGACCAAGCAGGATACGGAAGCGGTTGGTCGACAGGTCGATCCAGACCTGTTCATGGAATACCTGCGGCGGCGAATCCAGACCTTCCGGCACATAGTGTGTCACCATGCCATCTATCCAGATGGACTTCCACTTTGTCGCGCTTTCTAGCATTGCCTGCTGGATTTCCTCTGAGGAAGAGTTCAGTGAGAGTGTAGGTTCGACAGTGGGTATCACGGGAGGCGCAGCAGGCTCTTCCGCAGATGGGGTATCGATATAAATTTCAAGCGTACCGCAGGCTGCAAGGAACAGGCTGAGGGCAATACGAATAATCAATGGTCGTTGCATTGTTTACCTTGAGGGTGATCAGGTTTAGCGATCAGGCTGAGATACCCATTTCGACACGGTACCGAGCGGGCAACAGTTCTCCAAATGCCTGTAGAGCTTTCTGCATTTGCAGGCGGGCGCGCGCCAAGCGGCTCTTGACCGTCCCCACCGGGACATCCGCTGCGGCGGCGGCCTCTTCGTAGGATAGTCCTTCGATATCCACCAGCGCAAGGACTGTCCGATACACAGGCGGCAAAGTACGAAGGCTCTCCTGTACCGCCCGGTCCAGCTCAGCCGCTTCAACCCGTTCTTCCGGCCCGGCAGCGGAGTCGAGCAGCCAGTAGTTCGATTCGATCTCCTCCCCTGCGGAGTTGAGGTGTTCCAAAGGGACGCTATGACGACGGCGTTGCTGCCGGATCTCATCATAACAGGCATTGACGACCACGCGCGCCAGCCAGCTTCTTAGAGAGCCGCCACGGAAGGTGTTGAATTTGCGGAACGCGGAGATGAGGGCCTCCTGCACCGCGTCCGCCGCAGCATCTTCATCGTGCAGGATGCGAAAGGCAATGCCAAACAGGAGGTTCTGATGACGCAGGATCAAAAGATTAAACGCATCCAGATCACCGCGCTGGGCAGCCCGGATCAATCTCTTTTCGATCTTATCGGCGTTCTGCGAAACTTTCATACATATACTATACTCCCCCGCTGTTACAGAGGTGTGCCAGAGATGTCACAGTTTTGTAACTTGCTTAATGCGTGGAGACCGGCAACCGCACGGTAAACACCGTCCCGCGCGGTTCCTCCTGGCGGCTGCGCACATCGATCTCCCCGCCATGCAATGCCACGATCCGCCGGACCAGTGCCAGGCCCAGCCCGCTCCCCTCCACCCCGCGCGCATTCGAGCCGCGATAGAGTTCCTCGAAAATATTGGATAAATCTTCCGCCGGGATGCCCCCACCCGAATCGGCCACTTCCAGGACGATCGTTCTTCCATCCTCCAAAGCGCGCACTTCCACCGGTTCACTCGCGGACGTGAATTTGAGCGCGTTTTCGACAAGGTTATACACCGCCAGGCCGAGCAGGTCGCGGTCACCTCGCACCTTTGGAAAGGGCGACGGAACGCGCGAGATCAGCAGATTGATCTCCCTTTTCCCATAGGCAGGCAGGGAACGAGCTGCATCCACCATATCCTGCAGAAGCTCGGGGATATTCACCGGCAGGTTCTCCAGGGGCCTTTCTTCGAGATCGGAAAGTTTCCGCAAGTCTGCCAGCAGCCGGCTCAAGCGGTCTACCGCGTGTGCTGCATTCGAGGCCGCACGCTGGCGCTCCTCCGTGCCGCGCGTCTCCTGTAAATTGACCAGCGCGGCACGCAGACCCGTGAGCGGATTCTTGATCTCGTGATCGAGCCGCCGCAGAAAACGGCGGCGGCCCAGTTCCGCTTCCTTCAGCGATCTTTCAAGCATACGCTGCGATCGTCGCTCGACCAGCAGGCTACCTAAATAAAACGATAAAAGGAAAAGCGTAATGGTCGCACCCGCCACAAAAGCGACCATCCCGATATCTATTCGGAACACCAGCAGAGGCACCGGTTGAAAAAATCCCTGTGCCAAAATGGAGGCAAGCGCACCTGAAAGGAAAGGCAGGGCGATTAAAAGCAGGACCAGCCAGTGCTTTTTCATTACGCGCAGGATCTACCCTTCACCGCGCACGGAAGGGATGAAACGATAACCTTCCCCCGATACCGTCTCGATGTAATACGGTGAGCCCGGATCATCGTCCAGGGCACGACGGAGCTCCGCCATGCGCGTGTCCACGGTGCGCGTGCCGGCGGGATATTCCCAACCCCATACCGCGGTGAGCAGCCGCTCGCGTGAGACCACTTCATCTGGGTGTGTCATCAAATATTCAAGCACGGAAAGCGCCTTAGGGGTCAAGTCGAGCTGTTTCCCTTTTAGGGAAGCCCGGCGGGCACGGCGGTCGAGCACAAGGTCTCCGGCTGTCAGCAGCCAGGCCGCCGAGAGCGACCGTTCACCGGGACGCGCACGCCGCAAAACCGCCCGAACGCGTGCCAGCAGCTCGTGCGGATCAAACGGCTTGTTTAGATAATCGTCTGCGCCCTCTTCGAGCGCCAGGGCCCGCTCGGAGGCTTCTCCTACTTGGGTCAATAGGATTGTTGGGGTCCACACATTGGCATGCCGCAGCCGACGCAACGTCTCGCGGCCGTCCATGCGCGGCATGAGCACATCCAGGACGATCAGATCCGGATGGTGGGATTGAACCTTCTCGAGCGCCGCGGCGCCATTCGATACGACCAGCACTTTGAAACCGGCGCGTTCGAGGAACGGTGCAAGGCTGTCCACGATAGTGTGGTCATCATCTGCCAGGAGAAGCGTCATTCGTTCAGGGGACATGGCTCAGGCGAGGGAAAGGCCTGATCGCGAGGACCAGGCCTTCGTTTGAAACGATACGGGTGCGATCTTCAGAAAAGCCAGTTGAACGTACCTATGATCGTCGAGAAAACCGCGGACTCAGCCGCCTTATCATATAAAGGTGGCGGCGTCGGGAAATTGCCTGGATTCAACGAGCGCAAGACAAAAGTCAGGTTGATGCAGGCATTGTTGCGCAGCGTAGAATAACTCGTCCAATCAAATATGCTGCCTGCAGCCCCTTCCGAGCCGGTTTCCTTAAGGAACTGAATCCCATTGATCGTGACATTCTCGGAAGTGGATGCGCCTCCACCGGGCCTCTGACACGGGCTGGCTCCTTCCACAATGCTCACATCAATATACTTAGAAGACAAATTGGTGCCGGCGGTGAAAGGGAGATCGACGCGGCCACCGTTATCGGATGCACTCTGAACTATGGAGCCCGGCGGGAACCTAAAAAAAAACCGTATTTGGAATTTTGATACGTGTTCCAGCCGGTTGTCTGGTCGTCCGTGGCTGTCGGCGTCGCCGTAGCTTCGGATGTACCCGTCGGTGTAGCTGTACCTGTGGGTGTAGGCGTAGCAGTGGGATCGCTGGTGCCCGTCGCTGTCGCGGTTGGGCCGTTGGTCCCCGTCGGTGTCGGTGTAGCTGTTGGACCGTTGGTGCCGGTGGCTGTCGGCGTTCCCGTTGGACCCAGGGTCCCCGTAGCCGTGGGCGTGGTCGTTGCACCACCCGTGGCGCGGATGATATGCGGGTTAACCCAGAGTGCCCGGTCACCTGCGGCGGAGCCGGCAGCATAATTGCTCAGAATGAATTTCACATCCTGACCTGCCAGGCTGCCGAGACTTACAATCATGTCTTTAAAGAGACCTTCATGTTTTTCATTGAAAGACCAGAAGGTTCGGATCGGACCATTACCGATCTGGTACTGGAGCCGGAAGTTGACCCAACAATTGGTTGCACCGCCTTCACAACTCAGCCTGGAGTAGAAACGATCACCACTTTGGACTCTGAAGGCGGGAAACGTCCCAAGGATGAATCCATTATGGATATTCTGCGGGGCAGTGAGCAATGCGGGGCGGGAATCTGTGTTGCCCGATTCAAGTCTCGGATTGCTCACCTGGAGTACAAAGCCTCTGGCGTCGCCGTCCGTTCCCGGGCACGGAAGGGTGCCCGCACCGCTGGTCCAGGTCGCGGAACACGCATTGGCGGCAAAGTCATATCCCACCCCTCCACCAGGCGAAGTACCCGAGACCCGGATATCTACCCACCAGGGCCTGTTTGCCTGTGCACCGATCCCGAAGAGCGCGCCGCTCGCGTTCTTGAACATCCAGAAGCCGCGATAAGAGCCGGGCGTCGAAGGCGCAGTCATGTTGACCGAAATATCGATGGTCTGGCCCACGGGAACGTTTTGAGGAAATGTCAGGGAGGCAGGTGCACCCATCTGCTCGCCATTTGAGAAGACCAGTTGATAGCCTGTCGTCCATGCACAGGTACCTACATTCTTCAGGCGCCAGGTCTTGGTGAAGGTGGCGCCGGGTGCAAATACAGTTCCATCGGGCACGGTCACATCCCTGATGAACTGCGCTCGATCGCACGTGGACGGCTGGACGGTAGCGGTGCCAGGGGTACTCGTCACTGTGGGTGTTCCGGGAGTGTTTGTCACCGTGGCCGTCGGCGGTGTACCGGTCACAGTGGGTGGAGGTGCGCCTCCTGGGCGCGTAATGACAGGGTGTCCCCAGATCGCCCGGTCGCCCACAGGAGAGCCATAGGCAGACATATACAGGATGAACCTGACGTTCTGTCCCGCCAGCCTGTCGAGATTTAGATTCGCATGGTAGGTCCAAGTCTCATACCGCTCACGGAACGTCCAAAACGTCCGGGTCGTGTTGCCGATTTGGTAATCAAGGCGAAACGCGACATAGCAGGATGTCTGTTGGAATTGGCAGCCGACTGTCGTGTCGAAGCGGTCACCCCGCTGGACGGTAAAGGCCGGGTAGACAGCCTGGATAAAACCGTTGGTGACGTTCTGGGGAGCAAAGAGCAAGCCGGGCTCGGAAGCTTCCACGCCGCTCTCGAACCTGGGCCGGTCCAGCCTCAGCGCAAAACCTTTGGCGTCGCCATCTGTACCGGGGAAGGAAAGTCCGCCTGCGCCGCTTGACCAGGTTGCATTTGGGGCCTCGGCGGTGAAGTCAAACACCACGTTGCCCGGCGCAGTCCCTGTTACGTTGATCTTGACCCACCAATGGCCATTGGCGTTTACACCAATGCCGAACTCCCTTCCGGAGGCATTCTTGAATTTCCAGTTACCCGTGTAATTCCCTGCCGTATTCGGCGCGGTCATATCGACGGACAAGTCAATGGTGCCACCCGGCGGAACATCCTGTGGGAAGGCGACGGAAGTTGTCGACCCCATCTGCGCACCCGAAACGAACACCATCGTATAGGCAGTCGTCCAGGTACAGGTGCCGATGTTCCGCAGGCGCCAGGTCTTCGTGAAAGTTGCGCCCGGGCTGAAACGCGTTCCATCCGGCACGGTCACATCTGTGACAAACTGTGCTCGATCACACACAGTCTGGGCAGAGGCTGGTGAGGGCAACATCGCTGCGGGCACAAGCGATAACACCAGCGCGAAAAGCATGAGAACAGATCCCGCTTTCACACGTGCATGCATAG
>DASTFG010000079.1:0-10065 GCA_035708785.1 Anaerolineales bacterium | reverse complement strand
CGATGGACAGGAAGCTATCGATTGCGTCAAACGTTTCCAGCCCGATGTGCTGGTAATGGATATCTATATGCCTGTGTTGGATGGTCTGGCCGCTACCGGCCAGATCATTGCCTTAGCAATCCCTACCTGTGTGATCCTGATTTCACTGGATACCGGAAGTTACATCGCGATGCAAGCCATTGCCGCCGGTGCGCACGGCTTCGTACCGAAAGACGATTTGGCAGCTTCCCTGCTGCAGGCAATCGAAGCTGTCCATCGAGGGGAAACGTTCTTCGGGATATAGAGTGATTCCGGGATCTTGCTCCCTGGGAGATGGAAGCCAAGCTTTGAATTTCATATCGCCCGAGTACTAGGCTAGTTCTTGGTGCAAAAGTGCTCCTTGCGCCGTCCGCGGCGCAGGGGTTACTCTGTACTCGCCGCCGAGGACGGCGGCGTGAGCGCGTTTTGCACCAGAAACCAGGCTAGGTCTTGCACTGAAAAGTCATTGTGCGAACAGGACTTTGCCCATCCGATACCATATTTGTTCGTCAGCCCTCCCCGGGCATGGTTGAAATCCGGGGAGGCATTTTTATTTCCCGGGTTTACCGTTCCAATACTCTTTCCAGCTCTTGATCCACTCATCTTCCCTCATCACAAGCTCAGTCTTCATGAGCCGCTTTGAGATCTCCCGAACCCAGGTCTTGTAGGCCTCTAGCGATCTATCTTTCGGCTGCGATATGTTTACCTTCTTGCCGCGCCCTTGCTCCATAGAATGCTACCTTTGATGTCGAATAAGAGTAATGATAACTTGAGTATACAAGAAAATCCCACAGAGAACCAGCCCGCCCGTTGGAAACGGAAGAGCCGTGGTCGGCCCCGCCTGAGATCGACCAGGGTGAAGAAGGATCTCTTGATTTCACCTTGCATGACTGCAAACAGTCCTTGCAAGGATGAAAAGAAATTTTTCCAACTTACATTGTACAATGTGTCACATAAGCTCATAGACAGATGTGACCTAGGAAAAAAGGAACTAGGATGACACTGGAAACTGACAGGTTAGATCGAAGCAACATCATAGAAAATAAGAGGTAATAACATGGCACGTAATCGAAATAACATACTCATCCGGGGCCTGACCGGCTCACTGGGCGACCAGTTCGTCATCCGCCAGGATAAGGCCGGGCGCACTATCGTGGCGAACAAACCGGAATTCGACGAGAACCACGAGTTCAGCGAAAGGCAGAAGGCCAACCAGGAAGCGTTCCGCGAAGCTGCAGCCTATGCCAAACGCGCCCAGGGCGAAACCGTATACATTGACAAGGCCAGGGGCACGCCCAGATCCCCATACAATGTGGCGTTCGCGGACTGGTACAACAAGCCGCAGATCAAAAACCTGGATCTCGCCGATTGGAACGGAGGTGCCGGCCAGCCCATCCGCATCAAGGCGATCGACGACGTGCAGGTCACGCGGGTGTACATCGTGATCAGCGATGGGAACGGCACCGTGTTCGAGCAGGGAAATGCCCAGCCGGACGAGGCCTCCTGGTGGACCTACAGGACCACCCAGGCGACCAACGGCAGCCGCCGCCTGCAGATCGCCGCCTACGATAAGGCCGGGAACAAGGTCGAGACCACCTGGCAGAACAACTAAGCAAGACAGTCCAATTCACATCGATCCCGCCTTCGATACGACACCTGTTCGTCCACTCTCCCCGGAGCAGTCCGGGGAGGTTTTCTTTATACCTGGGGTCACTGCGAAGACCCGGCTCCCGATGATTCGAACTCTTCCCGTTATTTGATCAATAAGCCTGTCACCCACAGGACGAGCATGCCGGTCAGCACGCCGCTGAAGACGGTCATCGGCATGGATTCGCGCGCCGTGTCTTTTTGGATGAGCTTTGCAATCTCATACACCACCTGGAAGATCGCGCCGGTGCCGATCGCCAAAAAGAGGACGGCCAGGAAAGGCGAGGGAGTGTAGCCGCCGATCCACGCACCGATGATCGCGGGGGCGCCGCCGATCAATCCCATCAGCGCCAGCCGGCCGATACTGGGCCGGTCACGGAGAACCGGTGCGATGATGCCGAGTCCCTCGGTGATATTCTGAATGATGAAGCCCACCACCAGGAACGTGCCCAAGGCGACCTCGCCGACGTTATACGCCGCGCCGATCGCAAGTCCTTCGCCGAGGTTGTGGAAGCCGATTCCAATGGCGATGATCATGGCAATGGCAAGCCTGTGATCGACTTCTCCGCCTGTCACCTCGGTCTGCCGTCTGGAGATCGCGTCGAGGAGGAGGAAGGTCGCGACCGCGCCGATCCCGATCAGTCCAACCCCCTGGAAGGAAGATGGCACCGCGGCCGCAAACTCGAGCGCTTCGGCGAGCGTATCCAGGCCAAGGAAGATCAGCAGGCCGGCCGTGGCAGCCATGAGGAAGGTCATGGCGCGCCGGCCAAGCTGGCGCAGGGCAGGGAACCATAAGATGCCCAATAAGACAGGGATCACGCCCACATATAAGCCGATCAGTGTAAAGCCCCAGAATGTGCGCGGCGAAGGCTGCGGCGTTTCGAACGCGACCGGAATCTCTACTTCGAACGGAATAGCGTTACTGGTGAAAATTGTGATGCCGTACGCCTCGGCATACGACCAGGCATAGTTGACGTGAATGACCGCGCGGCCCAGGCGCGGGATGGTCGGGCTTGGCGCCACGGCAAAGGGCATGATGGCCTCGTTGATGATGACCGAGGCAACCGTCAGCTCCTCGGGGCCGGTATTGCGGACGTGAAGATAAATCTCGTTCCGTTCGAGGACATATTTCTCCACGGCCAGGTTTTCCACGGGCACAGGCGCTTCCAGGCCGAGCCCGCCGCCGGTGTACAGGAAGAGCGCGATCACGCCTGCCAGGAGAATGACCGGGATGAGGAGCAGGATGAGCGTTCGAAAGCTCAGGCGGTTTGTCATGGGTTGAGTCACGGGTTGGTTCATGGGTCACCTTTAAGAGATCACTTCGAACATGCCGTTCCAGCCCAGCTCGGCAAACTCTGTGACGTGGGCGTGGAACATGTACATGCCGGGGAATTTGTAACTGAACTCGAGGATGCCGCGCTGGGCCTGTCCCTGGATGATGGTATCGGTGAACTCACTCGGGACCAGGCTCGTTCCGGTGGGATAGTATTGAAAGAAATTCGCGTGCAGATGGAAGGAGTTGAGCAGGTCAAACTCCAGGATGTTGACCAGGTAAAGGCGCACGGTCTCGCCGACCTTGATCTGAATGGGGTGATTCTGATAGTGGAAGGGAATCCCGTTGACTGCATAGAAATCGTTGCCATCATCGAAATCGATATCAATGCCGTTCATGACCATGATGAATTCATGGTCCACGGGCGGGCGGCCTTCTTTGGGATCGACAATGAACGCCCCGTAGAGTCCCTTGGCAATGTGACGGGCCAATGGAAAGACATGACAGTGATAGAGGTGCAGCCCGAACGGTTCCGCGTCGAACTCATAGATAAAGCTGTCGCCCGGCTCGACGAGCCCGCCCGGTCCGGTGCCCGGGACGCCGTCCATGCTGCCGGGGTGGAAGCCATGAAAGTGCATGGAATGCGGGTGATTGCTCCCGTTGCTGAAATGGATCCGGATGCGGTCACCTTCCGTGGCTCGAATGGTGGGACCGGGAATCCTTCCGTTGTACGTCCAGGCGGGAAATTCAATGCCGGGGACTACCTCGATATTCTTGTTCAGTGAAACAATATTGTATTCCCGCAGGGTCTGCCCACCTGGCAGGGTAGACACTTCCCCGTAATCAAAATCTGTCAGGATATCCGTTGGATTGAAGCCATTCTTTTCATGATCGACTTCGCCAACCGTGCCGGGCAAATCCCCGTGGTCGCCCTGCTGCATTCCGTGAGAGAGATGTCCGCTGCCGGGTTCTTCGACACGATGTTCGTGGTTGTTCCGAGTCAGTGCTGTCGCGCCCGCCGTGCCGATGACTGCCAGTCCCCCCACCTTGAGAAAGTCTCTTCGGGATAAAGGCTTCATAGGTTTCTCCTTACGGCTAAAATATAATTTAGTTATGGCTAAATATTCTAAGCCTTAAGGAGACCTCTGTCAAGGCAATTATGCAAGTCCACGTCCGAGGCCGCTTAAAGAGTGGGGCTGACGGAGTTGAAGAGGCCCTTTAAATGGGCGGCGGCGTCCTGGAGGACACCGCCGCTTTCATTCAGCGAGACGCGAAAGGCACCTAATCGAGCGGACAACCTAAATTATTGTCGGCATCCAGCTCTCTTGCCAGGACAAGCATCGTACTGCGACTGCCGCTAGCAAGGGCCGCGTTGACATCGGCAATGATTTCGGAAGTGGTGCGTGGATAGTCCACGTCCGGGTGAGCGGCGTTAAGCAGCGCCGCGACAGCGGCTCGAAGCAGAATTCTTGCAGCGCCGGTCGTGCCGGAGCCGCCATGGAACCTCAACGCCTGCCGCAGGGTAACGTCATCCAGTCCGAGGCTGTCGGGCACATCGAAGACGCTCTCAAGGGTCTGGTTAGGTGAGAAGCCGACCCACGAGTCGAAGTGGTGCGGCTGCCGCCAATAGCCGGGGGTGCAGCCCTCGAACCGCACGGGGGTAGGCGTGCTGGTCATGGTTGGTGTGTTCGTCGGTGTCTTTGTAGGTGTATTGGTCTTGGTCGGTGTATTCGTTGGCGTATTGGTGGGCGTGTCTGTTGGCGTGTTCGTGGGCGTGTTCGTCGGTGTATTGGTGGGCGTATTGGTCGGGGTGTTCGTAGGCGTGTTTGTCGGTGTATTCGTTGGCGTGTTGGTGGGCGTGTCTGTTGGCGTGTTGGTCGGTGTATTCGTCGGCGTATTGGTGGGCGTGTTGGTCGGTGTATTCGTCGGCGTATTGGTCGGTGTGTTCGTAGGAGTATTGGTGGGTGTGTTGGTTGGTGTGTTCGTCTGCGTATTGGTCGGGGTGTTCGTAGGAGTGTTGGTCGGTGTATTCGTCGGGGTGTTCGTTGGCGTTTCGGTGGGTGGTTCGACATCGTAGCAGAATGAAATGTGGCTGATCCCGAAGAATTTATCGTTTGCGGGATTGACCGGGGCATGCAGACCCGTATCGGCCGTCACCTCCGGATCGTACAGATAAAGGTTTCCACCGGATCCGCCTTTGACAAAGACCGCATCGACGCCTATATTGGACGTGAAATCGAAGACCTGCCCATCCGCTGTATCCCGCACATCGATGGTGACGGTCAGGACGCCATCGGAGTACGTTCCGTCAGCAACAGGCTCGATTTTGAGCTCGAAGGTACCTGGTACCAGGTCTGAACACGTGGGGTTACCCTCCACAAAGATTGGCTCAACATGGGCCGCTCGGGCAATCTTGCTGGCCAGGACGAGTCCAATCAGCGAGAGTATGACTGCCCCAAGCATAAATGACTTGCGTCTTTGAACATCCATACTTGTCTCCTCATCGTTCTAAGTCGAAATCGCATAAAGCGCTGCCCTTGATGCCGGGCTGGGCAAAGCAAACTCAATAAACGTGCTATTGGATTCAAATCATGTCAATAGCACCTCCTGATCAATAGGCGCGCTCCGCCAGCAGCTTCCTAGCTTTGAGCGTGCCAACGCATATCAGGCACCGCGAACCGCATAGCAAAAGCTGCTCCTTCTATGGGCCGAAAAGCAGCCTGGCAGGTATTGGTCTTCAATGAGAGTGCGGGGTTTTCGAACAGCGCGAATGGAACGCTAATCACATTATAGTAATTCGAATCACAAAGTCAAGCACTTTGGCAAACCTTAACCAAGGATTAATGTAAGCTTATCGAATGTCATAGGTCTATCCTGCCATCTTGTTGCCTGATAATCGGGAACGATGGCCCATCCCTGTCCCTTGCAGGGGAATATGCTGCTCGAGCAGCCACTGCTTGATCTTCTTTTCGATCAGGTCCCGCGTTTCCCGGAATTTGACGAGCTTCTCTGCCTCCGGGCCTTCGAACCTCGCCGGGTCCTCGAACGACCAGTGTATCCTGCGGTTGACGCCAGGCCAGACGCTGGGACAGTTCTGATCGGCTACATCACAAACTGTGATCAGATACTGGAAGAGGGTCTTCCCCAGGTAGGTTTCTTCCCCTTTCGAAGGCTGGCGCGAGAGGTCGATCCCGACCTCGTCCATGACCCTGACCGTGAACGGTTGCACCCCCTTTGGGTCCAGGCCGGCACTGTGTGCCTCGAAATAATCACCGCCGTATTTGCGGAGGAAGGCTTCCGCCATCTGGCTGCGCGCCGAATTGCCGGTGCACAGAAATAGGATTCTTTGTCGAGTCATGCGATACCATCCATAGATAGAGTTGCTTGTATTATGCTCCCGCTCGGTTAACGAGGCTTTAACGGAGCGTAATGGTCCGGTTACGTACGCCGGACCGGCTGAAATGCTTTTGTACGTATCATCGGCAAGGAAGCGTTTATAATGCAAATACCATGGGCCGAAGGCGGCAGGTGCATGATCATCACGAAAGCATTCTTTGTCCGTTATCTAGTAGTGAAGGGCATGTAGGAATTCTCAGGACCTTTTATGCAGAAGCAGCTCCAGGCCGAGGTCTTTCAGCTGCTGGAGATGGGAGGACAACTGGCCCAGCAAGGCAAGAGGGAGCAGGCGTATCAGTCCAGTCTGAAAGCGACTAATCTTGCGCCAGACGAGCCTCTCGCCTGGTACTTGCGTTCCCAGACCGCGCCCTCCCCGGAGGAGCAATTGATGTGCCTGAGCCGCGCCTATTCTCTGGACCCTTCATTTCTGGATGCAAGACAGGAGCTGCGCACCGCCGTCCAGGCCCTACTGAAGCAGGAACCCTTTCTGGCCTACGTCCACGAGACGGAAGTGCTCTACCAGGTGCGGAGCGGGCTGGACCTGCTGATCAACATCCCCAAGAACAGGCTCTTTGAAAAGCCCTACCTTAAAAGAGATCCCGGACCGCTCAAGCCGGCCTTCCGCTGGCTGTATTTTTCGTTGATTGCCCTGCTGCTGGGAGGCGCGGGGGCGCTGCTGCTCGCGCCGGTCACGGCCTTTCAGGCGCTGCGGGTCCGCACGGGCTCCCTTTCTGGCGAAGACCGTGCCCGCAGATGGGTCGTGTTGGCGCTGGCGATGCTGGTCTGGCTGGCTGCGATCCCGATCAGCCTGCTCCTGCTGATCCGTTTCGTGCCCTGAGATGTAGATGCTCGTACGCTTCCTGTACCTCTCGGCCATCTGGTTTGCGATCAGCCTGTTCGTGACGCTGATCGTGGGCTCCCGTCTGCGCCGCGGGGATTACGCGCTGTCCCTGCTCTGGCTGGGGGGCGTCATCCTGCTGGGGAATCTCTTTGCTATCTTCACGTTCGGCCGGATCTTCGAGATCTTCGGTCTTTCCTTGCTCGCCTTTGCCTTTGGCCTGTTGTGGATCGTCCGGCTGCCGGACTGGAACGCGGCCGGACAGGTCACCTGGGGGATGACTCTGTTGACCACGGTCCTGTTCATTATCTATGCGTTCATGCTCACCGCCTTTACGCCGCTCAATCCCATCTCCTTTATTTTTGCGCTGCTCTTCTTTTTCCTGGAAGCGATCACCCTAATGCTGGCGCTGGCGCACATGCACGAAAGCCTGGACGTGATCTGTCGCATCCGCTGGCGCCGCCTCGTGAAGAGACTGGAGCCTGCCCCGGACTACGAACCGATGCTGTCGCTGCAGGTCCCTGCCTATAACGAGCCGGTGGAGGTAGTGCAGAAGACGCTCGATTCGCTGGCGCGGCTGAACTATTCCAACTACGAAGTGCTGGTCGTGGATAACAATACCCCGCTGGAGCAGACCTGGCGGCCGCTGGAGGAGATCTGCCGCAGGCTCGGGCCGAACTTCCATTGCCTGCACCTGGATAAATGGCCGGGCTACAAGTCGGGCGCGCTGAACTTCGCCGTGACCCAGACCGACCCGCGCGCCGAGATCATCGGGATCATCGATGCGGATTACGACGTGGACCCGGATTTCCTGCGCGAGCTCGTGCCGGCCTTCACCGACCCGAAGGTGGCGTTCGTCCAGACGCCGCAGGATTACAGCGATTCCAAGGGAGACATCTTCTCGGAATCCACGTATCGCGGCTATAAGTATTTCTTCGAAGTCTCGATGCCTTCCCGCAACGAACGCAATGCCATCATCTTTGCCGGCACGATGGGCCTGATCCGTAAATCCGTGCTGGAAGAGATCGGCGGCTGGGACGAGTGGTGCATCACCGAAGACGCCGAAGCCAGCCTGCGCATTCTGAAGCTCGGCTACAAATCTCTCTACATCAACCGGGCGTTTGGGAGCGGGCTGATGCCCTTCAACTTCGAGGGCCTGAAGAAGCAGCGCTTCCGCTGGTGCTTCGGCGGCATCCAGATCCTCAAGAAGCACTGGGAAGCGCTCATGCCCTGGGCGCACTGGGTGGACCCCACGAACAAGCTGAGCCTCGCCCAGCGCTATTACTATCTGGTGGGCGGTTTGGGGTGGTTTTCCGATGTGTTCAACTTGCTCTTTGCATTCTTCCTGACCCTGGGCGCCGTCTTCAACATCCTGGCCAGCCCTATCCAGGTCCGGCCGCTGACGAACACGGTGATCATCATCCCGGCCGCCTTTCTGTTCCTGCATATCCTGCGCTTCCTGTGGATCCTGCGCAACCGGCTGAAGATCTCCCTGGGCATGGCCATGGCGACCATGTACAACTTTTTCAGCCTGGGCTGGGCTGTCACCCTGGCCTGCATCCAGGGGCTCGTCCAACGGGAGGGTGTCTTTTTACGAACGCCCAAGTCCACCTCTTCCTCCAGGGCCTGGCGCGCCATCCAGGTAACGCAGTGGGAGACAGCGATCGGCCTGCTCTGTATGCTGGCGGGCCTGCTGGCATTCACCGCCGACCGGAACTGGCGCACGCTCAGTCTGTGCATCCTCCTGTTCTGGCAGGGAAGCCTGTATATCGCCGCGCCGATCTACAGCCTGCTCAGCCTCAACCGGGAGGCCGCCCTGGCCGCCCGCGTCACCGACCAGGGCAGGCCGGTGCTGGAGAAGCGGGCGGCGCGCTGGGTGGTGGTCTTCTCCATGCTGCTGATCGGCGCCTTCGGACTGCTCCGGGTCCTGCCCTCCCCCGCCGAGCTGCCCGGGTACGCGCGCTTCCTCCCCGTGGAGGTTGCTACCCAACCGGCGGCCGAGACCGAACGAGAACGCGCCCCGGCCCGGACGGCCACGGCGACTGTCACGGTGGAGAGCGCTAACTGCCGCTCCCGGCCGAGAGGTAGCGGGGATAGGGTGACGATCCTCTACCGGGGCCAGGTGGTCGAGATCGTCGGCAGGAATGCGGATCTGAGTAATCCCTGGTGGTATGTCAAAATCCCCAACATGAGCGGGCACTGCTGGCTGTGGGGCATGACCGCAGAGATGACGGGATCGATCGAAGCAGTTCCGATCCGCTAAGAGCGCTTCCCTTGTTCAGGCTGGATCAAGCCGGAGCATATGAGACAAATACACTCCAGTTTGTCATATTCAATGGGGGATGAAGGTCACTGGCTTATCCCCGCATATCGATTTATATTGACGCAGCCGCCACATCGATTGGCCGTATTTTGCTCAACAGCCAAAGGAGCATCACAAATGAATATGCAGGAAGCAACCATTTTGCTGGTGGAGGACAACCCGGATGACGAGGCGCTCACCCTGCGTGCACTCAAGCAGAATAATATCGGGAACAAGATCTTCGTCGTACGGGATGGGGTGGAAGCGCTGGATTTCCTCTTTTACACAAACGCCTATGCCGGCCGCGATCCTCATGACATGCCGCAGCTCATCCTGCTGGATCTCAAGCTGCCAAAGGTGGACGGCCTGGAAGTGCTGCGGCGCCTGCGCGCCGATGAGCGCACACGCCTGCTGCCTGTTGTCATCCTGACCTCCTCGGATGAAGAACGAGACCTGATCGAAAGCTACGAGAGTGGGGCCAACTCCTTCATGCGCAAGCCGGTGGATTTCACGGAGTTTGTGGAATCCGTCCGGCAGCTTGGCCTGTACTGGCTGGTCTTGAACCAGGCGCCTCGTAGCGATGATAACGGA
>DASTFG010000078.1:0-2095 GCA_035708785.1 Anaerolineales bacterium | reverse complement strand
CTGCTCGCCCTCTCGCGGCTGGGGCGTAAGGAACTGCACTTCACCAGGATCGATATGAAAGCGATGGCAAGCGCGGTGTTCGAGGAACTGGTGGGGAAAGAGGCTGCAGGACGGATCGACTTCCATGTTCACCGGCTTCCTTCCACCACCGGGGACCCAACGCTGATCCATCAGGCATGGGTAAACCTGCTTTCCAACGCGATCAAGTTTACGTCCAAAAAGGAGCGGGCCGTCATCGAAGTCGGAAGCAGGCACAGCGAGACCGAGCATATCTATTGCGTACGCGATAACGGCGCAGGCTTCGACATGGAATACGTCGACAAGCTGTTCGGCGTCTTCCAAAGGTTACACAGCGAAAAGGATTTCGATGGGACAGGTGTGGGACTCGCAATCGTACAGCAGGTTGTCCGCCGGCACGGCGGGCGCGTTTGGGCGGAAGGGGAAGTGGACAAGGGTGCCACCTTCTATTTTGCCCTTCCCCGGAAAAGAGAATGAACATGGACAACATCGCAGTGGAAGTCTTGCTTGTGGAGGATAACCCCCGGGATGCGGAGCTGACGATCCGGGCCTTGAAAAGACACCATCTTGCCAACCAGCTCTTCCATGTGGAGGATGGCGCCGAGGCCCTGGACTTCCTGTTCGCGCGCGGTGAATACCGGGGGGTCGAGAACGATCGTCCGCCGAGAGTTGTTCTTCTTGATCTAAAATTGCCCAAGGTGAACGGGCTTGAGGTTTTGCGCATCCTGAAGACCAGCGAACGGACACGTTCCATCCCGGTCGTGGTGGTGACCTCCTCCGCCGAAGACCCGGATATGCAAGCTGCATATGACCTCGGTGCGAATAGCTATGTGGTCAAGCCTGTACAGTTCGAAGCCTTCGTGGAAGCGATGAGCAAGGTGGGGATTTACTGGTTGATGGTAAATCATCCCCCCAAGTAGAGGAAAAGACAATGAACGAGCCAATTCATATTCTGATCGTCGAGGATTTGGAGGCAGACTTCGACCTGGCAGGGCGTGAAATCCGCAAGGTCATACCGGACTGCGTATTCCAGTGTGTGGAAACGCGTAACGACTTCATCCGGGCCCTGGAGGACTTCCGGCCGGATCTCATTCTCTCAGATTATCATCTGCCCGACTTCGATGGGATGAAAGCCCTGGAAATAACATTGGAGCGCGCTTCCCTCACCCCCCTTATCATCTGGACAGGCTCATTGAGTGAAGATATCGCTGTGGAGTGCATGAAAGCAGGCGCAAACAATTACATCCTCAAAGAAAATCTCCAGCGGCTGGGGCCGGCGGTGCTCCACGCACTGGAAGAAAGGCGCCTGTCGATTAAGCACAGGCAGGCAGAAGAGGCGCTGGCGAAGAGCGAGCGGCGTTTTCGGGCTCTGATCGAGAACGGTCTGGATAACATTTCTCTGCTGGCAGCCGATGGCTCTTTGCTGTGGGAAAGCCCGGCCGTCTACCGCACCCTGGATTATGCGCCGGACGAGTTCCGGGGACAGGATATTTTCAAGCTGATGCATCCGGACGACCTCGATTGGACTCGTGAACTGTACGCCAAGCTCGTCCAGGAACCCGGACGCCGCCAGCGCGGTGTATTCCGGCTCCGGCATTCCAATGGGACGTGGCGCTGGGTGGAGGCGATCGTCACCAATATGCTGGAAGAGCCGAGCGTCAATGCAATCGTGGTGAATTATCGTGATATCACGGGGCGCAGGCAGTCGGAAGAAGCATTACGCGAGAGCGAGAACAAGGCCAAAGCGCTGCTGAATGCTTTGCCTGACCTCATGTTTCGTCTGGATCGTGAAGGAACTTTCCTGGACTATAAAGCTGAGGCCTCAGACCTCTATGTGCGGTCTGGCGAGAGCCTGATCGGCAAGAATAACCGGGACATCGCACCTGCGGAGTTCGCGGATCTGATAGAAGAATTCACCCGGCGGACGCTGGAGAGCGGGCAGATGCAGATGTTCGAGTACCAGCTGCCCATAGCGGAGCGCGGCCTCCGTCATTATGAGGCCCGCATGGTCACCAGCGGCAAAGATGAGGTCACGGCGATCGTGCGCGATATTACCGAGCGCAAGCAGGCCGAGGAA
>DASTFG010000077.1:0-9323 GCA_035708785.1 Anaerolineales bacterium | reverse complement strand
GCTGAAGGAATGGGATATCCAGCAGGAGCGGATACAGGCTCTTAAGAACTCGGTCCAGTTCGCGGTATATACACCGGGTTCGGATTCCGGCATTCCCGTGAGCGTATTATCGTCTCTCGCGGCACCGGGCTTGCCATGGGGTGAAAACCGCGAAGTCCTGCGTGAGAAGATTACAAGCACCGTGACCGCCCTGCTTGGGCTCGTCGGTTACAGCAATATCGATCCGCTCAGGTCTCGCGAACACATTTTGCTCGCCAATATTTTCGAAAACGCCTGGAGCCGCGGGAAGGATGTCGAATTAAAAGAGCTGATCCTGCAAACACAAAACCCTGATATCAAGGAACTTGGCGCTTTCCCCGTGGATACCTTTTTCCCTGCCAAGGACCGCATGGAACTGGCAATGGCACTGAACAATATTCTGGCTGCACCCGCGTTCGAGAGGTGGCGCGAAGGCCAGCCGCTCGAAATCGCGGCCCTGTTGCGGACAGAAGATAAACGCCCGCGCCATAGTATTTTTTATCTGGCGCACCTGCCTGATAACGAGCGCATGTTCTTTGTAACCCTTTTGCTCTCTGAGATCGAGACATGGATGCGGACTCAGAGTGGGATCCCGTCGTTACGTGCGCTGGTGTACATGGATGAAATTTTTGGCTATTTTCCACCCGTTTCGAACCCGCCTTCGAAGCCGCCGCTCCTGCGAATGATCAAACAAGGGCGTGGATTTGGTGTCGGTCTGGTGCTGGCAACCCAGAACCCCGCGGATATCGATTATAAGGGCCTTTCGAACGCGGGGACCTGGTTCATCGGAAAACTTCAAACCGAGCAGGATAAGAACCGTCTCCTCGACGGCCTCGAAAGTGCGGCCGGCGGAACGCCTCGCGCCGAGCTCGACAAACAGATTTCGTCTCTGGGGAAGCGCGTCTTTATTTTACATAATATCCATGCTGGCGAGCCCAGGCTTTTCCAGACTCGCTGGACCATGAATTTCCTGGCGGGACCTTTGAACCGGAGCCGGATCCGTGAGCTCAATCGATCGGTCGATGCAGGGCATAAACCGGTTCCGGTGGTTCCGCTGGCAGCCGGTACTTTCCCGCGGGCAGCCCTAAAAGTGGATGCCAGCGTCACCAAGCCGCCCATCCCTGCCTGGATTCGGGAGTACTTCCTCCCACAGAACCATACACTGCCCGAGGCATTTTCTGCGGCCGGACGTTCCATGCCCGCGGAGATGCAGGTGGAGGAGGGCGTGATCTACCGGGCCGCGCTGCTGGCCTCCGCGCAGGTGCGCATCCTCGACCGCAAGCATGGCGTGGACAGCGAGATCGTACACACCGCGCTGGTGAGATCCCCCGAAAGGCGCAGCACCGTCCGCTGGGAAGAATACCCTGTCGATGGAGAGGTGCTCAACCAACTCGACACATCTCCCATGCCTTCGGCGCGCTTCAGTTCGATCGACGCGCCGTTGAATGACGTCAAGCTGATGACCGCGTTACAAAAGGATTTCACCGATTGGGCCTTCCGCAACTCGTCGGTGAGAGCGCGCGCAAATCAGGCGCTTAAAGTCTTTGCCGGACCCGATGTGAGCCAGGCTGATTTCATGCGAGCCTGTGCCGACGCCGCCCGCGATGCGCGCGATGCCGAGATCGCAAAGAAGACCGCACCGGTGGATCGCCAGCTCAAAACGCTCGAAGACAAACTTGCGCGCGAAGAACGCGAACTCCGCGAAGATGAGGATGAGCTCTCGCACCGCAAGATGGAGGAAGCCGGGACTCATCTTGAAAACATCACCGGTCTGTTTGGCGGGAGGCGAAAAGCATCGCGGCTGTCCTCCTCTCTGACCAAGCGGCGCATGACGCAACAGGCAAAAGCAGATGTGGAAGAGTCCGTGCAGGCGATCAAGGAATTCAATCGACAGATCGGCGAGCTTCAGAAACGTCGTGAGGAGATCATCGCGGAAATCAATGACCGGTGGGGAAGGGCCGTCAACGAGATCACCGAGGTGACCATCACGCCTAAGAAGACGGATGTATTTGTCAATGTATTCGGCGTTGCCTGGATGCCGTACTATGTGATCCAGACTGGCACGGAAACGATTGAATTGCCTGCCTTTGGGTCTCAATAAAAACTCTGGGGAACACTAAATATGCTCTACCTGGTCCTTGCCATCGCGCTCTGGGGACTCGTGCATTCGGTGCTGGCCTCGCTCAGATTCAAGGCTTCCCTCCGCCGCACGCTCGGCGAGAGATTCATGAGATCCTACCGCCTGCTCTATAATCTGTTTGCGGTGATCAGCTTTGCGCTGGTCCTCTATCTCATGTTTACTTTGCCTGATCAGGAGCTTTATCAGGTCCCGCCGCCGTGGAGTTATCTGATGCTGGCCGGGCAAGGACTTGCCGTGGTTTTTCTGCTTCTCGCAGTTTTGCAAACCGACCTGCTCTCCTTTGCTGGCCTGCGCCAACTGGTTGAAGAGGAGAAGCAGGCAGAGCTGGTGAGGCACGGCCTGTATCGCTTTGTTCGCCATCCGCTATATACATTCAGTCTCTTATTTCTCTGGCTCTCGCCGCGTATGAGCGTCAATACCTTGATGGTTTACCTGGCTCTGACCGCGTATGTTCTGGTCGGCGCGTTTTTCGAAGAGCGGAAACTCCTGCGTGAGTTCGGAAAGGAATATGCCGACTATCGTGCCATTACGCCGATGTTAATTCCCGGCTTGAAGTTCCGGGGGAACAAATAGCTGCGCCTTCTCGTCTTCATCGAATACTCATCCCTTATTAATTTCTCCCTTTTTCACAGGGTATAATCTCCCATTATGGCGACTGTGTCTCAGCCCTACCAGCGGATCCCTATCTTCCCGCAGATTGTCGCTGCTTTTGTCAGCGGCGTGATTCTATTTCTAGTTCTTGTGATCGGGTGGACGCTGGGGTATCAGCTCCTCTACGCGGGCCGGATCTTCCCTGGAGTCTCGGTGGCAGGCGTGGACCTTTCTGGTTTGACTCCGTCCGATGCGGCTGTCAAATTGAACCAGGCGTTGTCGTATCCCACCAGCGGAAAGATCCTCTTTCGGGACGGTGAGAGAGCCTGGATGGCGAGCCCCGCGCAATTGGGCATGGTGTTCGATCCCTCTTCGAGCGCGATGACTGCCTACCGCCTCGGGAGGAGCGGAGGTTTGTTCGGGGCGTTATCCGGCCAGATACGCGCGGGCAGTCGCGGGGTCAACGTCCCGCCTGTGATCGTCTTCGACCAGCGCGTCGCCTTTCAGTATCTCAGCCAGATCGCTGCACAGATCAACCAGCCCCTCGTCGAAGCGAGCTTCAAATTGGAGGGGACGAACGTGGTCGCACAGTCCGGGCAGGTTGGACGCGAATTGAAGATGGAAGCTACACTCATTTATCTGGAGGCGCAACTGCAAACGTTCTCCGATGGAGAAGTGGAGCTTGTGATTCAGGAGATCCAGCCGCAGATCCTGGATATGAGCGCACAGGCCGAAGCTGCGCGGCAAATCCTGAGCCAGCCGCTTACACTGGTGATGCCGAATGCTGCGGATGGGGATCCCGGTCCTTATGTTTACAACCCCGAGGTTGTTGCTAACCTGCTGACCCTGCAGCGAGTGGAGAACGTCGGTGGAGAAGTGGCCGTGCAGGTGGTTCTCAGCCCTAATGGACTGCGTGACCTGCTGGTGCCGGTCAAGGATCACGTGGATCGCTTGCCTTCCAATGCGAAATTTATTTTCAACGATGCGACCCGCCAGCTCGACCTGATGGAGAACTCCAGCGTCGGTCGTGAGCTGGATGTGGCTGCCAGCATCACGGCGATCAACGAGGCGGTCGCGCGTGGAGAACACACCATCCCTCTGGTCGTCAATGAGGCGCAGCCGAAAGTTTCCGGCACCGCCACCGCCCAGGAACTCGGCATTACTGAATTGATCCATCAAGAGTCCTCTTATTTCTATGGCTCGTCTGCGGCCCGGATCCAAAACATAGAAGCTGCCTCGGCACAGTACCATGGCATCCTGGTCGCGCCCGGTGAGACGTTCTCCATGGGGGAGTACCTCGGGGATGTAAGTCTTGAGAATGGCTTTGCAGAGGCACTGATCATTTACGGCGGGCGTACCATCAAGGGTGTGGGAGGCGGCGTGTGCCAGGTCAGCACGACCCTGTTCCGCACCGTGTTCAACGCGGGTTTCCCAATCGTCGAAAGGACCCCCCATGCTTATCGAGTGTCTTATTATGAACAGACTGCCGGGGGTGCAGTTGATCCAAGATTAGCCGGACTGGATGCCACAGTTTACTTTCCACTGGTCGATTTCAAATTCAAGAACGATTCACCGTATTGGATTTTGATGGAAACTTACATGGACAGCGGCTCGCTAACGTGGAAGTTCTATTCCACTTCAGATGGGCGCTCGGTAACATGGGAAACAACGGGGGTAACCAATGTTGTGCAGGCGCCTCCACCTTCGTTCGAAGAAAATCCGGAGCTGAAGAAGAACGAGATAAAACAGGTGGATTGGGCTGCCAACGGCGCGGATGTAACGGTCACGCGTACGGTCTGGCGGGACGGCTCTGTCTATTTTCAGGATACCATTACCACACACTATGAGCCCTGGCGGGCGATCTGCCAGTATGGGCCCGATTCGAGAAATCCGGAGAGGCTGGCACGGGAAAACAATCTGTGCCTAAACCCGTCCTCTTAAGTAGGTCTGGAGTCGAGGCGTCCCGGTGGTGACATCTGATAACTTCGGCAGGAACATGACAGATCCGGCGTTCCTAACTCTGCATGGTAGAATTCTCCGCGGTGGAGAAATGGAGTAGCAATGGTCAGTGAAACGTTAATCGAAATCCTGCGCTGTCCGAACTGCGTCCGCACGACCGGGGGCGAACTTAAACTTTACCGGGATGCATGGTTCATCTGCCGGGACTGCGGCCGAAAATATCCGATCGTGGATGAGATTCCGGTCATGTTGATCGATGAGGGGGACAAGTGGGTGAACGTGGCCGAAGGCGAATTGCCGGTCCCTCCCCCCGCGAAATAAAGTGAAATCGTTACAGGATTTGTTGCATGACCTGGTCAGCGGGGACGAATCCCGCGCGGAAGACGCGGTTGCTCAGCTGATCGATCTGGGCCAGGAGTCAGTTCCCGCGCTGCTTGATCTGACTCGCTCCTCGGATACCGACCAGCGCTGGTGGGCGTTACGTGTTCTGGCGCAATCGCCTGAGGCGCAGGCCAGGTGGCTCGTCCCGTTTCTGAGCGATCCCGCCCCCGAAGTCCGCCAGTGCGCCGCGCTCGGGCTGGCAGCCAGGCCGGACGAGACCGCGATCGAGCCGCTGATCAGAGCGCTTCGCGATGACGACAGCCTGGTGGGCAGTCTGGCGGTGAACGCGCTGGTCCGCATCGGCAACGCGGCTGTCCCTTCCCTGATCGAGGCCGTGAAGCGCGAACCGCTCTCCGCCCGCATCCATGCGCTGCGGGCGCTGGCGGAGATCCGTGACCACCGCGCCATCCCGGTCATGATGCAGGTGATGGGAGAGGAATCCTCCCTCCTGCAGCACTGGGCGAAGGAAGGCCTGGAACGACTTGGCCTGGATATGGTATATATTAAACCCGTATGAATAGATTCGACTTTCTCAAAAACATCAAATTTGGACGTCCTTCTGCACCGCAGATCATTTTCTTGGGGATTGCAGTGATCCTGGCGGTTGCCGGTTTTTATTTTGTGCGCGGCCTGGTCACCTGCTGGACGATCACGCCCCTGCCCGGTACGCCGCCTTCCAGTTGTGGGACCGTGACGGCCGGGCTGGATGACTTTCAGGTAAACAGCGAGGGGACACCGGTCCCCAACATCGAAGAGTTGCCTCCTCCGGTCGCCATCCCGGAAAGTAATCTGCCTCCCGCCTGGGACGGTGCCAGCCGCGTGAACATCCTTGTGATCGGATTGGATTACCGGGATTGGGAGGCGGGTTTGGGCGCGCCACGCTCCGACACGATGATCCTGTTTACGATCGACCCATTGACGAAGACCGCCGGGATGCTTTCCATCCCGCGCGATATGTGGGTGAATATTCCGGGCTTCGGGTACAGCCGGATCAATACCGCCTATTCGTCCGGAGAGGGGAGCAGGCTGCCCGGTGGCGGGCCCGAACTGGCGAGGAAGACGGTCGAGCAGTTCATCGGCGTGCCAGTGCAGTATTACGCACAGATCGATTTCTACACGTTTGTCGAGTTCATCGATCTGATCGGCGGCATCGAAGTCTACAACGATGAGGACTTAAGGCTGGATCCCGTCGGCGAGGGCAAAGACAAAATCCGGATGACTTGCTGCGGGCTGCGGCAGATGAATGGCGAAAAAGCGCTTGCGTATGTGCGTTATCGCAAAGGTGATGAAGGCGATGTCGGGCGCGCCAGACGCCAGCAAAAGGCGATCCTGGCGATCCGCGACAAAGTTCTCAGCCCGGAAAACTTTCCTGTCCTGCTGGGTAAGGCCCAGCAGTTCTATGAGGAATTCTCCGCGGGCATCCAGACGAATATGCCCTTCGACACGGCCATCCAGCTGGGCGTGCTCGCGCGAGATATCCCGCTCGAAAGCATCGAGCAGGGTGTGATCGATTACACGATGGTCGCGCTTAACAGCACAGTGCTTGGAGGCGAGGATGCCAGCGTGCTCAAGCCGCTGCCGGATAAGATCCGTGAGCTGCGCGATGAGATCTTCACCTCGGGCGGCCCGCTCAGCCCGCTGGCAGCACAGAATGACCCCACGGCCCTCATGGTCGCAGATGGGGCGCGCGTCCGCCTGCTGAACGGATCGTTCTCCCCCGCCCTGGAAGTGAACACCGGTAATTATCTGCTCGCGCAGGGCATGGCAGTCACCGAAGTCGGTCCTGCAGACCGCGCCTATGATCGCACCACGATCGTGCTGTATTCGGGAAAACTCTATACGATGAAGTACCTGCAGGCCCTGATGGGGATCGACTCCAGCGCGCAGATCGTGATCCGGCCGGACCCAAGTTCCACCGTGGATGTGGAGGTCCGGTTGGGTAACGACTGGGCGAACAGTAATCCCATGCCTTAATAGCGTGCCACGCTCTCTTCGCCGTCCCCGGCGAAGGCAAGGTAACCAAACCCTAAACGATTTGGAATAATTCAGCCACATGCTTGCCTGTGGCTGAATTTGCTTTCAGAATACTACGGCTGCTGGAACGTCAGTCTGATCCCGCCAAGGAAGGTGTCTCCATCTGCGCTCCGGCAGGTGGACGCGGTCAGCCCGGCTGCGATGTCGCTGCCTGCGGCCAGCTGCACCGTGTAAGCTGTGTTGCGCGCCATGACGAAGTCCGCGTAGCCGTTGCCGCGTTCCGGCTTGAGGCCCGTAAAGAACGCCTCTTCACCGCCGTCCCAGGCGATGAGGATCTCCGCCCCCGCCAACTGCCTGCGGCGAGAATCGAATACGATGATCTGCAGCAATCCCTCCGGGAGGTTCGGGTCACAGACAGTCTCCTGCCCGCTCAATGCGAAGGGAGCCCCGCGTGTGGGAACCGGCGTCCGTGTGGGGCGAGGCGTAGAGGCATCGGCCGTTGGCTGGAAATCCGCGGGTTGAGGGGATCCAGTAACTTCAGGGAAGAGATCTGCCAGATCGACCGTGGGTGTCGCGGTGATCACGATTGAGTCGGCAACCTGGGCGGCCGTGGTGGGCGTCATCTCCAGAGCGATTCCACCCTCGAGGGCAGAAGCCAGCGCGGCGACCCGATCGGCCGCTTGCCTCGACTCGCTACTCGCTCCGCTCGCAAGCATCCGCTGGGCCTGCGCATTCAACGCCTGGACGGGGTCCGCGTCTGCCAGCAGGGTGAGTCTTGCCTGGGCGCGCGGCAGGTTCCGGTTGGCAGCGTATGCCGCGGCAATGGCGGCCCGGTAGTGGTCCTTGAAATCGGCCCGCAGGGCAGCCGGGGCTGCGTTGGTGACGCGCTTCGGGGAGATCACCCACGAGTAGGCGAGTCCCAGCCCCAGCCCTGCGAGCAGCGTAAACAGGATGCCCCAGGGGATTCGGCTCATGGCAGGATCCCACTCCAGGCCTGCATCGCCGTGACCAGATCTTGCATCAGGGCGATGTCTGAGTCAGGATACTCGTTTGCGCGGGCGAAGGCCAGTCCACTGGCAGCGATGGCCGAGGGCGACTGCGTGCCGAAGATCGCCAGCCGCCTGGCTGCCAGCCCCGGGTCTTGTTCGACGCTGTAAGCTTCGGCGACCATCAGGACATAGTCGCTCTTGTAATCGGCGCGCAGGGTATCGGGCGTGAGGTCGAAGAACTCCACCGGATCGATGACCCAGCCATAGATGAGGCCGAGAGCGATACCAATTGCCAGGGCGAGGATGATTTTGAGAAGGCGAGGCATGGGAGGTAGAAAATGGAAAGTGGAGGGTGGGAAGTGGAGAGTGGAAAGTGGATCGTGGTGAGGATTGTAATGAAGATCCGGACAGGCGACCGGCGGCACCCAGAGATACTCCCGTACCGTTGCTGCCTCTCGGCCCTGGCGGGGTTGGGGAGGCTCTGCCGCGCCGGGCCTGCCCGGACTTGATAAGGATAATCGAAGGCGCGGGCAGTGTCAAATAATACTTTTCTCATCGGGACAGTTGTCCATTTCGAGTAGGGGTGAATCCCTATTGATATTCGCGCCCAAGCGGGACATGATGAAAGTCATGAGTAGAAAGGAGACTCACAATGGCACAGAACAGACAAATCTACGGTGAGGTCGACAGCCAGACCGACCTGAAAAATGTATTCCTGGAAATCCGCAGGGATGTGGAGGAGGCCGGGTCACGGTCTGCTCTCACGGAGCTCTACCGGCGCGCAGGTTATCTCATTACATTGACCCACGCGCCCTCCTGGGAGGAGAAATTCGGCCGGCAGGCGCGTAAACTCAGGAAGGTCGGGAAAGAGGAGTTCGCCCGGACGGCCCGCAAGATCAACAGCCGCGCCAGAAAGATCGGCACGGAAGCAGACTACGATGAGAAGTGGGGAGATTGAGTGATGGCCAGCAAGACGGATCGGCGTTACCGCCCCACCGAATCCAAATACAAGGGTGGGGCACAGGAAATGTACGTGACCCAAGCTATCGACCATTTTAATTCACGGCGAGAAGCCGGTAAAAGGATCACGGCCTTTGCATAAATATAAACGTACCCTTCAAACATAAAAGCCCCCAGCATGGGGAGATGCCTTACAATCTCTGGGCAGTCAATATGCAGGCTGATCGGCATGAGATACAGATTACATCCAGTATCATCTGCATATCAGAGCATATGAAACGCATCGGGATGGATACGGGATGGATACAGGA
>DASTFG010000076.1:0-3028 GCA_035708785.1 Anaerolineales bacterium | reverse complement strand
CTCAGGACCGTATAAGACGCCTCCTCCTGCCCGTTGACGCGCAGGGAAATCTCAGCCCCGATGCAGCGCATCTCATACTCGTTGACTGCCCTGCCCGGGTTTCCGGCCCTTGTCCCGCCATCATCAAGGCGATTGTACTGGCCGCGATAATCATAGAGTGTCCATAAGGCTGCCGCGCGAATCCGGAACTCGTACCAGGTATCCTCCGTCCTGCGGCAGACCAGGCTGACGTAATTGGTGTTCTGGCCCAGGTTCTCGACCTGCATGCGTATGATCACATCTTCATAGACGACCGGTTCATAGAAATAATAGGCGCGCAGGTCGGGGTCGTCGAGGTGGAATACCAGGCCCTCATTCGAGGGCGTAACGCTCACCTTTTCCTTTCTGCCCAGCCCGCGCAGCAAAGGTTTCCAATCATTCATCTCACCGTCGTCGAGGAATCTTGCGAGAAACGCCTCTGCCTGCGTCTCATCCGCGGCTGTATCTTCCGTCGGTGCGGCGGTGGGCGTTTGGGTAGGGGGATTCTCCGTCGCCGTGGCTGCGGCGGGCTGGGCCGTTGCAGGCGGTTCGCGGGTCGCCATGGCGCGGATGGCGAAAGCTGCAATCGCCAGAACCGCGACGGCAGCCAGGCCGATCATGAGCCCCCTGGGCAGGAGTCTACCGGTCCGCGGCGGGGCCGGTGCTTCGGGCTCTGCGGCCGGTATGCTCCTTGGCATCCTGACCGTACGGTGCATGGCCGGCCGGGTTTCTTCCTGGGCAATCTCCTCTTCCACATCCATTTCGGGAGGCGCAGAGCCCCCGCTGGAGATCAGGTTTTTGACTTCCTCCAGGCCGTCTTCGTACGATTGGTTGGTGAAATCGACGTATTCGAAGCGCCGCAACCGGAACGGCATTTCCCCCGGCTTGATCCGCACCGGCAGGATTTGTTTACCTGCATCGATCGCGTACCCGACCTCATCCTTCACGTTCTGTGAACGGATCGATTCGGGAGAAAGAACGATGATGAGTGTTGTGCAGGATTCCAGGGCGTTCGCCAACTCATCGTCCCAGCGAGCGCCGACGGGGATATCGAGCTGATCGAGCCAGGCGTCGTATCCTTCCAGCTTCAGGTCTTTCGCAAGCCGGATCGCGAAACTGGAATCAATCCGGGAATACGAGATGAACGTCGACACGTTGACTTCCTCCTCTTGGGATTGAGCCGCCTTTGTCGCGTCAATGTATCACAATTCAGGGCGATATACAAGGATCAAAATCGGGAGATCGAAGCCGATCGCGGCCTCTTGAATATCCTGTATCTCCTCGTAACCAGATCCTGCCGCGGTGTTAAATTCTTGTAGGAAAGCGCTAATCGTGATAAAGTTGAAGAATCATTACAATCAGGTTTGGGTTATCAGGAGTCCGGTATGAGCACTTTCATCTGCTACTCTCGGGACAATTCAGATTTTGTGGTCCGCCTTGCCAGGGACCTGAAAGCCGCGGGGTTTGACGTCTGGCTGGACCAGTTGGACATTCCGAAGGGAGCAAGGTGGGATGATGCCATCGAAGAAGCGGTGGAGCGCAGCTCCACGTTCATGATTGTGCTGTCGCCCGAGTCGATCGAGTCGCAGAGTGTTAAGGATGAGCTGAGTTATGCTATCGATTCAGGCAAGCATATCCTGCCGGTCGTCATCCGGCCCTCCAAAATCCCCTTCCGGCTGAGACGATTCCAGTATGTGGATTTCACCGACAAGCCCTACAAGGATAGTCTGGCCGATATCAAGCACTTATTGAGTAACACCCAGCGACTGGAGCCAGCCCCGGCCCCAGATCTTGGACAGCCAGACTCTGCTCCGGTCGTCCATGGGGCCCTGCTCCCAAAGGACCGGGCGTTTTCGAGTGCAGCCCTGCGAGAGCCGGAGGCTGAAAAGGATAAACCACAGCGTAAGCTGGTCGTTCCCATGATCCTTGGCGTGCTTGTGCTGGCAGGTATTATGGCGGCCGTGGTTTTCGCCACGAATCAGAATGATTCCCCTCCCGCGGCAACAACCTCTACCCCCAGCGAGAACCCGCCGACGATCACACCCGAGCTCAGCCCCACGCCGCTCCCGCCCCCTGTGCAGGTCATCGACGCCGCCGGTGTCGCCATGCGCCGTATCGGCGCCGGCGAGTTTATCATGGGCAGCGATCAGATGGCCGACGAAGGCCCGGAGCAAACGGTTTATCTGGACACAGTCTATGTAGATAAATACGAGGTGACCAACGCGCGCTACCGGGAGTGTATCGAGGCCGGCGGTTGCGAGGAGCCGGCGGAAGCCGCTTCCGGACCTGAGAATCTTCCCGCCGTGAATGTCGACTGGAACATGGCCCGGGCCTACTGCGAATGGCGCGGCGCACGGCTGCCCACGGAAGCCGAGTGGGAGAAAGCCGCCCGCGGGTCCGATGGGCGGATGTATCCGTGGGGCAACGACATCAGCTGCAAGGAAGCCAACTTTTTTGGCTGCGAGGGCACGCTGGCTGCCGTGACCAGCTACGTGGACGGCATGAGCATCTTCGGCGTTTACAACATGGCCGGCAATGTCGCTGAATGGGTCAGTAGTCTTTACATGGCCTATCCCTATGACCCGGGTGACGGCCGTGAAGATCCGGACAGGCAAGGCGAGCGGGTCCTGCGCGGCGGCTCATGGCTCGAATCGGATACGGATAACGATGCGCGCACGGCCCGGCGTCATCCAGCCGATCCGTCAACCGCCAGCGACAATATTGGGTTCCGCTGCGCGCGCGACCCTGATCAGGCTCTCACGCAGCTGACGGCTACGCCTGCGAACAACCTGACGGCAACTTCTCATGTGGCCACAAGCGCCCCGGAGAGGACTCAAGAAGCAGAGGAAGAGGAGTCAAGTCTCATTTCGAACCCGACACCCGCTGCGACAAGGCCTGTGCTTACGACACCGACCGTCAGACCAACCGCATCACCTACTGCAGGCTCGAGCAATACCAATACGCCGCAGCCGACGGATACCGACCTACCGCAGCCGACTGCGACAAACCC
>DASTFG010000075.1:0-5654 GCA_035708785.1 Anaerolineales bacterium | reverse complement strand
ATGAGGATGTCGAGCGGTTTGCCCTTGCCTCAGAAAAAGCTTATCAAGAGCTTCAAAGCTACATCACAGTTCCATCCCTGCGCGCATCTTTTGATGAATACTTAAGGTCTCGTGAGATCGACCCCTTCATACGAAGTTATTTGGCGAGCCGAGAGGAAAGCCGATCTATTCAAGAGCTTAATCATGGACTGTTCACCGAGCTAAATTCGTATCAGGGCACTGCCCAACCACTCGATATCATCACGGCGCTTTCAGCGATCGTTCGGGATGTTGGCTGTGAGGTTTTGATCTTATCGATCGATGATTTCAATCTGAAACAACCTCCCATTGTCCTGCTGCCCATCGTCGAGAGGTTGTCAGAATTCAGGAATCCAAAAATACTCTTTGTTGTTAGTGCCATTAGTGCCGTATGGGAGAAGGCCATTGCGGATGAAGATGATTTATCGATTCGGCAAAAAATTCACGAGTTTGGAAATCCAATCATGGTTACTCCTCCATCCGAGGAGGAAACACAGACCCTGTATCATAAGATGGTCTCATTGATGGATGCAGATCTTGCGAGCGAAGGAAAAAGTATTGTTATCACCCCGGAGCAGGCGCAGGCACTGCAAAGGGATTGCCCCAGGTCTTCATTTCGAGATGCCATCAAGTTTCTGATCGAGAACCTCAGGGAATACGTTGAAACGCCCTCGCGCAAAACAATCGTAGGTGGCCTGGTCATTTCAAAGCCGTAGGGGGAGTACTCGCCACTTGCGGGTCGACGTTCATCTCTCGCCATCATGGGATGACCGAGTCCTCACAGCCTTCGATATCTCGGTATATCTACACTCTGGAAGAGTGCGCCCACGCTCTCGTCCAGTTGGCTGCCCTCGAATAAGAAGGGGAAATTACGCGCTTCAGGCGACATGCCCCGATAAACATCCCTGATGCGTTCCATGGGTACGGTCAAAACGGCATTGGCTCTTCCCTTTCCGCCGTTCCGAGCATCCTGTAAGGCAAGCCGGTAAAGGTCGTTACTGGAATAGCTCCCACTGTTTGCAAGCATGGCATGCCATAAGAAGGGATCCAGGATCTGGGCTTCGAAGACTCGATAGACCCGGACCGTAGGATGACCCCTGGCGTGGATGTTTCTTGTCGGCGCGGCCCAATCCTCAACAATGGTTCCTACCGACCTGTAAGCATATTGATCCAGACTCAACTTGGTCTTGAGCGCTTCGGCAAACTCTTCAGTCAGTTCCCGGCTTGGATCGAATTCGAGAATGGCATCTTCAGGGACTGTTAGTTGCTCTATGCAAAACCCCCGGGCTCTTTCCCAATCGGATGGCCGGATAAAGATCCGGAAATCCTGTTCGGATCGCGACTCCTGACTGTCGAAGCGAAAGTCGCCAATCCCCTCTCGCAGCCTCCTCGGATCACGGATCCGGATCGCGCCACCAAAGGGCTGAGCGATGACCTCGACCGTGGTTCCGCTTTCATCCTCGAAAACAGTCGCTTTGCGCTCCAGCGCCAGCATTTGCCGGCCATCCTGAGGATTTTCGAAGAGGACTTTGACCTGAGTGGCAACGCTGACGCGCAGACTGAGTTCACTCGTCGCACCTGTGCCGATATCAGATGCGAGGTCATCCGGGGTCATTTGAAACAAAAGCGACGGCTTGGTCCAACGTCATCTGCTGACCTTCCGCCCAGGCTGCCGTAAATTCATCTTTCGTTAATTCAGACTGCAGGATCGCGCGGGTGTTCTCCACTTCCACTCGATCGGCAGGCCACCACGCCGCGCCGGAAGCGCCCAGCAAAGCCTCGGCTGCGCCGAGAATCCGCGCCCCGATTTGCAGTTTGCCCTGTTTTACGCTCAGACTTGCCAGGCCTGTAATACACTCGGCGATCCCGCGTTTGTTGCCCAACTGCCGGAACATCGCCAGGCTTTCACGGAATTGTTCTCCTGCCAGGTCATACTCCTCCCGGTGGAGGGCTATGTAGCCCAAGCTATGCACCAGCCTGGCAAGGTCCCCCTTGTCACCCGTTTTCCTCAACAAAGCTTCACTCTCCTCATAGTACCTGCCTGCCTGATCATAGTCGCCCTGTACGCGGGCGACTTCGCCGAGATTGTTCAGGACAAACGAGAGCCCCCATTCTTCACCGATCTCACGAAATGAACGATGGGCTTGCTCTAACCACTCACGTGCCTCCGTGGCACTCCCAAGCCCCAGGGCCACATTTCCTAAATGGACAAGCGCTACCGCTTGCATGTATGAGATCCCTTGTTCTTCAAAAAGGGTCTGGGCCTCCTTCAGCAAGGCATGAGCTTCACTGTCCTTCCCCATATTGATCAAGACGACCCCTGTTCCCATCAGTGCCCAAGGCATGGTCTGGTCATCTTCCAGATTTTGCACGAGCGCCAGACCTTGCCTGGCCCTTGATTCGGCAACATTTAGGTCGCCCTGCCACATAGCCAGTAGCGCAGACATGTGAATTACCATCGCCCTTGCCGGGTTGTATTCTGCAGGTGGCGAGGACTCCAGTACGCGTTCCGTCCAGATACGGCCCTCGTTGAAAAAGCCGCGCCGGTACCAGAACCAGTTCAACCATGTAACCAGCGGTGGTCCCAGTTCTATACCTTCCGGCGCGGCCTGGGTCCACGCCAGCGCCGCCAGAATATTGTCATAGTCAAGTTGCAGCCGATTCAGCCAGTAGGTCGCCTGAGGGCCAAACAATCCCAAGCCCGCTTTGTTGATGACTTTCTCCGCGAAGTAATGAGCATGTCGCTTCTGCAATGATGCCATCTCACCATTTTCCACAAGTCGTTCTGTTGCATACTCTCGGATCGTCTCCAGCATTCTGAATCGGGGCTCGCCGCCGACTGTGTCCTCCTGTCTCAGGAGACTATTGTTCAGTAGTGAAGTCACGCCCTCCAATATATCTAGATTGTTTTTTGGATTGCATACGACCTCAGCGGTATCCAGAGAGAAACCACCGACGAATACCGCAAGGTGGGCGAACAGAGTCTTCTCCTTTGGGTTGAGCAGATCGTAGCTCCAATCAATTGTGCTGCGCAGCGTCCGCTGGCGCTCGGGCAGGTCGCGGGCGCCGCCTGTCAGGAGTTTCAAGCGGTCGCTTAGACGGGCCAGCATGGCTTGTGGTGTCAGCAATTTGACGCGCGCTGCCGCTAATTCGATCGCCAAAGGTAAACCGTCCAGGCGCTGACAAATTCGTGCCACCGCGGAGGCGTTCTCATCGCTCAGCGTGAAGCTCGGATTGGTAGCCTGCGCTCGCGCAACAAATAACCGGACAGACTCGGTCTCCCGAAGCCGTTCGACAGAGGGCAAATCCGCAGGGTCTGGTATATCCAGGGGATCGATGGGAAGCTCGTGTTCGCCGCGCAGGTTGAGCAGGATACGGCTGGTCACCAATACTTTTAGAGAAGGGGCGGCTGCGAGCAGGTCGGCCACAACCCAACCGGCAGCGATAAGTTGCTCGAAGTTATCCAATATCACCAGTATGTTTTTATCGCGCAGGTAGTCCTTCAGGTTCTCGAGTAGCGGTTGGCTGCCAGCTTCTCGCACTTCGAGTGCCTGGGCGATGCGCGAGACGAGCTGATGCGGTTCGGACACATCGGCCAGCGGTACAAAGACGACGCCATGCTTGAAGCGCTCGATCAGCCCTGACGCTGTCTCCAGGCTGAGGCGCGTCTTGCCTGTGCCGCCCGGACCTGTGAGAGTCACTAATCGCACATCCTTACGGAACAGCATTTCGCGCGTTCTGGCGATCTCTTCTTCCCGTCCGATGAAGGTTGTGGCCTGGACAGGCAGGTTGTGATGAGGCCCCGCGGAGGAAGTTCGGGTAACTGATGGACTTCGCGAGGTACCCCGGAATTGACCTTCATTGTAAAGTTGCGCCACCTCTGTGGGACTAGGTAAGGCAAACAGGGCAGCATAGCGCTTGAGATTGGCTGCAGCATAGATCAGACCTGCCAGTCGTTGTTCGTCAGGCTGGCCGGCTTTGTGGCAATAACTCAACCCTGCCGCAACACCTGCGAGCCAGTATTGTCCCCACAGGTCATCATGCAGACTCGGATGGGTCTCCCTGACCCAGGCACCGAACGCGCCGCGCCCAGAAGCGATCACAGCGCTGACTCCGGCCATTTCGATGGGTGCCAGATGCGGATCGAGGATATCCACCTCAGCCAGCCGGGTGATAAACTCTACACCTTTTTCAAAAGATACCTGTGATGTCGAGTGGATGAGGTAAGACATCTCCAGATACCGCTGATCGTACAGGAGCGGCATTCCTTCCTTGAAGAGAGCAAAGTCGATCAGATAACACCCTTCAAGGACTTCGCCATTGTCAGAAAATTTGACCAATATATTATTGGCATTTAAGTCGCCATGGCTAAAGCCGAGCATAATATCGATGGCGCGTGCTGTTCCCCAATATTCCTTCTTACGTGCATAAGCAAATGGATTGGGGTAAATATTGCCTCCGATCATGATCCCTGAGATTTCCGGATACACCCCGCAGACTGCGTAGAAAAAACGTTCAATATTCCCTCCCGGATCAAGCCGGAACCCCAGCCATTTTTCCAGTACCCTTTGCGGATGAACTGCCTGCTCAAAAGTCAGGTTCATATTCCATTCTGACAACAGGAGTCTGTTTGTTGTCGTAAAGAGTGTTATAAGCTGACTCTCGCGTCCATAGCTTGACAATGGACGATAATTGCGCAGAGATTGGCCGGCAATGCCATAAAAGATTCCAATGGCGCCTTCATACTCCACCCGGTCGAATGCAATTTCGGGAACGTGCTGCCGCGTAAAACCAGGCGGAGACTTGCTCAATACAAGATTGTGGCGCGTCACTTCATCAGACTTCGAAGACTTTCCCTTGCGATCTAGCTTGAGGATCAAGTGTTCCACTCGTCCGGACTCATGTGCCAACACACTGACAAGATAAATCATGGCGCCTGACCAGCCGCCCACCAATTCCTGGAGCGGTGTGACCGTCACGTTGTGACGATCTTGTGCGAGACGGATAACATGCTGGTATTGGACCGGCAGAGATTCAAATTCGGCTGCTAGTTCGGGCATATTTATCTTCGCTAAATGAAAGTAGCAATCTCGTCAAGGGACTTCTTTGTGATCTGCGGCACCTGTGCATTGTGCGCTGGATAGCCAACCACCAAGATCAGGAGCGGCTTCTCGTCAGGCGGGATACCAAGAATATCGTTCAAGAAACCCATTGGACTGGGCGTGTGGGTGAGCGAGACCAGGCCCGCATTGTGGATGGCGGTGACAAGTATCCCGGTTGCGATCCCCACCGATTCGTTGACATAATAGTTTTTAACCCTGCGGCCATCGGGCAGCTCGCTGTGATTCTTGCCAAAGATCACGATCAGATAGGGTGCAATATCCAGAAACGGTTTGTGTTCATCGGTGCCGAGCACGGCCAGGGCATCCAGCCACTCCTGTGTTGCGCGCCGGTGATAAAACTCCGCTTCTTCCTGCTCCGCGGCGACACGGATCTCATGCTTGACTCTTGGATCACTGACGACGACGAAATGCCAGGGCTGCAGGTTGGCCCCGTTGGGTGCAGTACCTGCGGCAAGGAGACATTCTTCGATGATCTGGCGCGGGACCGCTCGATCCGAGAAGTCACGTACGGTG
>DASTFG010000074.1:0-7315 GCA_035708785.1 Anaerolineales bacterium | reverse complement strand
GAAATGATCTTGGCTGAAACACGCGGGCGAGTCGGACTCATTACACTCAATCGACCTCAGGCGATGAACGCGCTCAACCAACAGCTCATGCGCGGAATGATGGACGCGCTGGAGGCCTTCGACAAGCACGATGCCATCGGCGCGATGGTCATCACGGGGAGCGAAAAGGCCTTTGCCGCAGGCGCGGACATCAAGGAAATGATGGACAAATCGATCGAACAGATGATGGATACGGATCATATCGCCGTGTTTGGGAGGATCCGCTCGATCCGGAAACCGGTCATTGCCGCGGTATCAGGCTGGGTCCTGGGAGGCGGATGCGAGATCGCATTGTCCTGCGATATGGTGGTCGCGTCAGAATCGGCGAAATTTGGCCAGCCGGAGATCAATATTGGCGTCATCCCGGGCGCGGGCGGCACGCAGAGACTCACACGCGCGGTCGGCAAGGCAATGGCCATGGAAATGATCCTCAATGACCGCAGGTTGACGGCGCAGGAGGCTCTCCAGCATGGACTGGTGAATCGCGTTGTTCCTGTAGATACATATCTGGAGGAAGCGCTCAAGCTCGCGGAAGAGGTCGCGGCACGTGCCCCGCTGGCTGTGCGCGCGGCAAAGAAGATGATCAACCAGGCGTATGAGCGGAGCCTCGCGGACGGTCTCGCCGAGGAAAAAATGGAGTTCTATAGTTTGTTTGCCAGCGAAGACCAAAAGGAGGGCATGAAGGCCTTCGTTGAGAAACGCAGGCCTGAATGGAAAGGGAAGTAACAAAAACGCCGACAGGCTGTGCCTGACCGGGAGATTATCGTGATGATACGTCACGCCGAACTAAAGTATGCTTTTGATGCGCTCGGGCTTGCCGGAAAACCTGTCGTCGCGCATGCTTCCCTGAAAAAACTCGGCCTCGTACATGGCGGACCAACGATTGTTCTGGAGGCCATGCTGGAGTCATTTGGCGCGGTGATGATGCCCACCCATACGTATAAAGCAATGGTCACCCCCCGGGTAGGGCCGCCAAACAATGGGATGAAGTATGCTGAAGAGGTAGACAGAGGTCCGGTTCTGGCGGAGCCATTCCATCCCGGGATGCCCGCCGACAAGATGATGGGCATCCTGCCTGAGACGTTACGCAAACATCCCTCCGCGCGCCGGAGCTTACATCCAATCCTCTCGTTCGCAGGCATCGGAGCCGACGCCGCACTCGATACGCAAACGCTTTACGATCCACTTGCTCCCATGGGAGCGCTGGCCGGAGAGGACGGCTGGGTATTGCTCATTGGGGTTGATCATACGGTCAACACAAGCATCCACTATGCAGAGAGGCTTGCCGGGAGGAAACAATTCATCCGTTGGGCACTGGCCGGGGACCGCGTCGTAGAGTGTCCCGGCTATCCCGGGGATTCATCCGGGTTTCAGGCGATCGAAGAATATGTGAAAGATATTACAAGGCGCATCGATCTTGGAAAATCATTCGTCCAGGCTGTGCCTTTGAAGAGATTGTTAGATGTAACTGTGGAATTGATCAAGGCAAATCCGCTCGCTTTATTGTGCGAGCGAGCAGACTGCGAAAGATGCAATGCGATCAGGGTTACTGAAACGTAATCTCTTCTACCCGCCAGCTCTCTTCCCCCATCAGTTTCTTCAGGCGTTCCAGCATTCCGGTACATACCCGCGTCGTATCGTTGGGAAAATCGATCAGGTGGCCCTTTCCGTTCTCGAAGATCTGGAAACTGAACCGGTCGCGCCCGTGAAAGGAAATCAGTGTGCCGTAGATGGTCTTGATGCGCCGTTTATCCCACTCCTTATCGCCTGTCGAGCGCAGGAGCACGGTAATCTGCTGCGGTGGATGTTCTTTATCACTTTCCTCTTTCGCAAGCGAGCCATACAACGATGGTGGGAAATGAGTGGGCTCCGTCATCACAACAGGCTCCACAGACTGGACTGCTAACGGTTCGAGCGGGGTCTTCGCCCGTTCTCGTCCATTTGGCTCGAGTCTGCCCCCATCAGTTTCCGTCATAGGGGGCAGGGCGGTTTCAGAAGGCGCCCCCGAGGCACCCTGATCTGCCTTTGGCATCGTTCCGCCTGGCGAAGCCCTATCGAAGGGTTCAGGACGCGCGGCGATGGATGCTTCCTCGAAAGATGGCTGCCATTCACTGTCCCAGCCGGCTGGGAAGTTGTCGGGCGGAGGCGGCATATCGTCCCACTCATCCGGGGCAGGCATCGCGTCCTGCGTTCGCGGATACGCGGGTGGCTGTTCTGAAGTCTGTTTCCCTGGTGCACGAGCCGGCAGTGAACCGTTCTGCTTCCTTTGCTCAGTTTCCGGAATCGCGGGATTATGCGCCGGCTGGCCCGCAAGAGGAGCTGAAATGCCTGTGCCCAGCGTAGACACGTCCAACGGCTCAAGGAGGGTGATCTCGGTCCGGATCTCGTCGACGAGAATTTTGGGAGGCGTGCTTCCGGTATCCACTTTCCCTTCCGCGATCACGATCTGGCCGGTCGTGAGCTGCTCACGCGCCTTCTCCCAGGTGCGCGGGAAGAGCACGAGCTCGATATTACCCTGGATATCTTCGAGTGTTGCAAAGCCCATGGGCTTATTGGTCTTGGTCATATAGGGACGTACCGCTGTGACGAGGCCCGCGACGCGCACTTTCTCCTCATGTTGCGCTTCGTTGAGCTGGCCCGAGAAGTAACTGACGATCTTCGTGAAGGTCTGCTGGTAAGCAGTGAGTGGATGATCGGAGATGTAGAGGCCGATCAGTTCCCGCTCCCAGTTGAGCATTTCACGCTTATCTACATTATTCACCTCGGGAAGACGGATCTCATCCACGACCCCGGTCGCCGCGCCAAACAGACTGAGTTGTCCCGCTTCCGCGGCGCGGAAGTGATTACTGCTGATGGCAATGATGCGGTCCAAAGACGCGAGCAGCGCGGCGCGTTTGCCGAATCCATCCATTGCGCCGACCTTGATCAGGCATTCCAGGGCGCGCTTGCCGACCGCGCGCAGATCCGCGCGGCGGACGAAATCGTTGAGGCTCTGGAACTTGCCATTCTGGTCCCGTTCCCTGATGATCAATTCAACGGCGCCCTGGCCGACGTTTTTGATCGCACCCAGTCCAAAGCGGATGCTGGGTTTGCCATCCACATCTTCAATCGCAAAATCCCAGCCTGATCTGTTGATTTCAGGAGGCAGAATGGGCACCCCCATGCTACGCGCTTCGGAAACATACCAGGCTACCTTTTCGGTAATACCCGCATTGGCAGAGAGCAGCGCGGCCATGTACTCGGCAGGGTAATGCGCTTTCAGATACGCAGTTTGAACGGAAATGACACCGTAATCTGCGGCATGTCCCTTTGGAAAACCGTATCGAGCGAATGCTTCCCAATCATCAAAAATCTGATTAGCGATTGCCTCGGGAAGGTCCCGCTTTTTTGCTCCGCTCACAAATCTTTGCCTGTGTTTCAGAAGCACTTCCGCTTTTTTCTTTGCCACAGCTTTTCTTAGATCGTCGGCCTCGGAGGCTGTGTACCCGCCCAGGTTCATGGCGGTGTACATGATTTGCTCCTGATAGACCGTGATCCCGTAGGTTTCTTTCAGGATGGGTTCAAGCAGCGGATGGCGATATTCCACCTGTGCCTCGCCATGCATACGCGCGATGTAATCGGGGATGAACGCCATCGGGCCGGGACGATATAACGCCACCATGGCGATGATGTTGTCCAGAGTCTTGGGCTTCATCTGCACGAGATAACGGGTCATCCCGCCGCCTTCCACCTGGAAGACCCCTGCGGTGTGCCCGTTGCCCATCAGCTCAAAGGCTTTGGGGTCATCCAACGGAATGTTGTTCAGATCAAATTTGATACCATGTCGCTTTTCGATCATTTCGCAGGCCCGCGCCATCACGGTCAACGTGATCAGGCCCAGGAAATCCACCTTCAGCATGCCGAGCGAATCAAGAATTCCCATTTCGAACTGCGTCACCGTTTTAATGGGTGTCTCCTCCGAGCCGGAGGTGGGACGATGCAACGGCAGATACTCGACAATCGGCTTATCCGAGATCACAACGCCTGCCGCATGCGTCCCCGCATTGCGGACCGTGCCCTCCATTTTTGCCGCGGTGTCGATCAATTCGCGCAAATGCGGCTGCGAGTCGTAGATCTCCTTGAATTCACGCACAGTCATGGCATCCTGCATGGACGTCTGCCGGCCTGACACGAACGGCACAAGCTTTGCCACCCGGTCTACTTCAGGCAGCGGGATATCGTTTACGCGCGCCACATCACGCAGGGCGGCTTTCGTTCCCATCGTGCCAAAGGTGATGATCTGGGCAACCTTATCGCTCCCATACTTGTGGGTGCAATATTCGAGCATCTCGGCGCGGCGGTCATCCCGGAAGTCCAGGTCGATATCGGGCATGGAGATTCGGCCGGGGTTAAGAAAGCGTTCGAACAGCAGATCATGCTGGAGCGGGTCGACCAGCGTAATCTCCAGTACATAGGCCACAATCGACCCCGCGGCGGAACCGCGCGCGTTGTACCAGATCTCATTTTCACGCGCATGACGGCACAAATCCCAGACGATCAGGAAGTAGGCATTGAACCCCATCTTGTGGATGATGCCGAGTTCATAATCGATTCTCTCGCGGACCTGTTGACTGGCCGCGCGATTCCCGTAACGTTTTCTCGCTCCTTCTTCACACAAATAGCGAAGAAAGGCTTCGGTCGTGAACCCTTCGGGCACAGGGAAATCAGGCAGGTGATAGCCCTTGAAGCTCAAATCCACGTTGCATTTTTCGGCGATCAACAGGGTGTTGCTCAACGCGTCTGGCACTTCGGCGAAGAGCTGGCTCATCTCCTGCGGGGTGCGCAGGTAGTAGGAATCGTCGGTCATGCGCATGCGGTCGGGGTCGCTCAACAGGGTGTTGGTCTGTATGGCGAGCAGGATGTCCTGGAAGCGGGAGTCGTCCTGGTTGATGTAGTGTACATCGTTGGTTGCCACATATTTTGCCGAGTAGCGCGCCCCCATCTCGACGAGCTTGCGGTTCAGATCGGTGATCTCTTTGATATTGTGCTGCTGCAGTTCGATGAAAAAGCGGTCGGGGCCGAAGACATCGTAATACCAGTTCATGCGGCGGACAGCTTCGTCGGGCTTCTCGTCGAGGAGTAGCCGCGGAATCTCGGCCGACATACACCCAGACGTACAAATGACCCCTTCCGCGTGAGCGGCCAGGAACTCTCGGTCGATGCGCGGGTAATAGTAGAATCCGTCGAGCTGCGCAGCGGACGAGATCTTGAGCAGGTTCTTATAGCCTGTCTCGTTTTCCGCCAGCAAGAGCAAGTGAGAGGAGGTGCGGTCGAGCTTCGAGTCGCGGTCCGCCATCGTCCGCGCGGCCAGATAGGCCTCCACACCGATGATCGGTTTGACCCCCGCCTGGGTCGCCGCGTTATAAAAGTCGATCACCCCGAACATCGTGCCGTGGTCGGTGATCGCCACGGCAGGCATGTCCAGTTCCTTCACGCGTTTGACAAGCTTCTTGATATTCGAGAAACCGTCCAGCAAGGAGTATTCAGTGTGTACGTGAAGATGTGCGAAGGACATGGGCTGGGGTGATTATAGCACGCATGTTCAAGAATGAACTCGACGGGAGGCTTAAAAAATCCCGGCCTCACCTCACATACTCTTACTGCCGCCCCGCTTTGCTGCCGAATCGCCGCGCTGCGATCACCACGGCGATCATAACGGCCAGAAGAATCAAAAGGGTTCCCCAAACGGGTCTTAGCAGAACTGAGTAGAACTCGAAGAAAAACAATGCCCATAAAGGTCCAAGCAGGGCGGCGACAAAGAAGATCGCGCCATCTGCGAGGCGCAATCGGTCATATGCGACCCAAAGGTTGTGTGGAACCACCCGCGCAGACATGTTCCCCAGGATTAACCCCAGGGTGACCGCAGCCAATTCAAGCCAGATCGATGGCTGAAGATCCAGAAAATGCCTTGTGAGCACAAAGGGGAGGACAAAAAAATATCCGAGATTAAACCCGATCCCGGCACCCTGGTAGGTATAAAGACGAACGAGAGTTGAATTTGCCAAATTCCGTTCTTTCCAATATTCACTATCTTTAGAGTTGATGAGCAGGCCAATCAGAAGCGGAATTATCAATGTTGCGCCTGCATACATCACAATCGCGGAGTAAGCGGATTCGCGATCCACAAACGGCCAGCGCAGGGAAGGCCCGATCATCCACCAGGCAAGGAACCAGACTGCAAGCCAAAGGACGCTGGTCACCGATATGGACAAACGATCAGAGACTTTTCGCATATAGGCGACCAGCACACGCGGCCAGTAAGGGGATGGACCTTTTTCTTTTGCCTCGATCACAATTTCCTGGAACTCTCGTGATGCTCCAGAGAAAAAGTCTCCTCGGATTTCCTTAATTCCCTTCCTGTTCTCGTCTTTTTCGGGGGGAGAGGATGATTCCGGGGACGGCATAGTGTCTATGCCTTCTGGAAAAAGAATCTTGGTTTCTTCGAGATTCAAAGGACGGTAATTTCCAGACTCCAATAATTCATTGGCTTCGGACAGAGTTTTTAAACCCCCACAGGCGTGCAGAACCCTAACCAGGCAGACTAAAACCTTACGGTGATCTGCATGGATTCGGCTCTGCCCTCTTTCCCAATCACTGATCGCCGCCCCACTATAGTAAATTCCCAGCTCTTCACCGATCAGTTCGCCCAGTTTTTCCTGCGTCAGTCTTCCATGGGGGCTCTGCCTGTCTTCACAGCGTTGTCGAAATTTTCGGAGTTGTTCTCCAAATCCTGCCATGCCACATCCTGCCAGAGATATAAGCAGCACTTAAAAAATCTTAGGCAAATGCCGATGGACCTCGACTGTCTGAAATTGTATAAATGCTTCATCAGGGCAACTTTATTGAAAGCCTGAACCTTAACAATTAAATAGACTCTTTGGATTTCCAGGTCACTCTGATCGTCGTTCCCTGGCTTGGCCTGGAATGAATGCTGATCTCCGCGCCGATCAGATTTGCTCGTTCATGCATCCCCGCCAACCCGAAGTGTTTTTTAGCAAGCATATCATTTTGCCTGAGGCTGATCTCGGAATCAAAACCAACTCCATCGTCTTCCAGCCTGATGTCGATTTCATCCGGGCGAAGCCTTCCAAAAAGCGTGATCGTTTTCGCGTGTGCATAGCGCAATGCGTTTTCACAGCCTTCCTGCACAACACGATAAAGATTGTTCTCCACCACCTCAGGATATCTCCATTCCCCGTCTGCCTGAAGGTCTACGACAACCTCCAGCGAGTGCTGG
>DASTFG010000073.1:0-4334 GCA_035708785.1 Anaerolineales bacterium | reverse complement strand
AAAGGGTTCGCCTGCGGGCTTGGAGCATTCACTGCCGTGATGTGGGCGTGCCGCGAACTCGGCGCGGATAAGGTCCAGGTCCTGCGCCACGCGACGTCGGGCGATGTGACGGGAGACTATTCCTCCGTGGTGGGTTATGCGGCGGCGGCGATTCTGAAGAGCAACTAAAATTCGGGGATCCCCACATCCGCAAAATCGATTCGCGTTTCAAAATAAAAACAGCGCCGGGTTTGTCCAGCGCTGTTTTTGTGATCGGGTTTAATCCATCAGTTCCTTCGGGATGTTACCGCCGTTTTCGGCGATCTTCCGCATCACGGTCTTGTGGAGCCAGGTGTTCATCCTGGCCGAGTCGCCCATGACTTCCTGGGGAGCGCCCAGCTCCTTTGCCAGTTCAACACGCGCCTCGCGGCTGTTGTCGAGGTCGAGCAGGAAAAGCAGGTCCGCGATGGACTGCTTCCAGTTCAGTCCCGTCCCTCTTGCCTTCTGCTCCAGCATGTTCATGACATCCACTTCGGACATCGCCTTGGGCGCGGCGGGCGCGGGAGCCGGCGCCTTGGAGGTCACGCCGCCCCTTTCGGCAGCCGTTGCTGTGCCCCTCGCGCCGCTTCGGGTTGTAGATGCGGTACCGGCTGGCCTGGCAGGAGTCGTTGACTTGGGAGCGGGACCTTTCGCCGCAGGCTTGCTAGGCATAGAACCGGTCGTGCCTGCAGTGCCTCCGGTGGCGGGCTGCTCTTTATCCTTGCGCAACCCTAGCTTGTCGAGAATTTTATTGAACAGACTCATGGGAAATCCTTTCACTCGCTTGACTGATTGGTGTGGAGGATTAGTGCTGACTGCCTTGATTCTCTCCCTGGAACTTCTTCATTATAAATGGATTCATGCTCTAAGGTAAGTAGGAGAATACTGCTGCATTGCGAAAGTATACTGCCGTCTGAAACCGTAGTATCTGGTTTGTCACATCGGTGACGAAAAGCAAATCAGGATACAATCATTCAATGGCTACCTTCGTACAAATCGTTGTCAACGTCCCTGCGGTTTCCGGGATATTCGATTATGCCGTCCCCGAATCCCTTCTGGGCCAAGTTGGCCTCGGGCATCTGGTCATCGTTCCGTTTGGGAAGCAAACCGTCCAGGGCGTGATTTTTCGTTTCATCGACCGGCCGTCGGTTCCGGAAGTCAAGGAGGTCGCCGATCTTGTGGATCCTGAGCCCGTGCTCACCCAGGCACAGATCGCCCTGGCAGAAGAGATGGCAGAGGCGACCCTTTCGTCTTTAGCCTCTGTCGTCGGTTTATTCCTGCCGGCCGGATTGGGCCAGGAAGCAGATGTGCGTTACGAATTACGAATTGCTGATTACGAGCCGCAGAAATCATCCACCGAGGCGCGTCTTATCCATTTGTTGAAGGAACGCGGTCCTCTCCGCGGCCGCCAGATCGACACGCATTTCCGCAAAGTAGACTGGCGCAAGAGTGCTGGATATCTCATACGTCGAGGGGTGCTGGTGTCACAATCCGTGCTGCCGCCGGCGCGGGTGCGGCCGAAATTCATCAAAACCGCACAACTGGCAGTTTCACCCGATACTGCGGAAGTCGCGATCAATGATTTGGGCAAGACCGAAGCCACCCAAACGCGCCGGGAAAAGGCGCTCCGCTTTCTGATGCGCATCAGGGAGGCGGTCAATGTTTCGTGGATCTATGCCGAAAGCGGTGGGAATCTGGCCGACTTGCAGGAACTCGCAGAACGGGGGCTCATCCGCCTGTTCGAAACCGAGGTCTTTCGCGACCCCTTGGAACGAGCGAGGCAGGAAGTAGATTCGTATCCAGATAAACAGATCCTTCAATTTACGTCTGAACAGCAGTTTGTTTGGGAGCAGATCGAAGAGGCTTTCCGCGCGGCCGCACAGGGCAAGCCCGTCAGGCCGTTTTTACTTCAGGGTGTAACCGGTTCGGGCAAAACGGAGATTTATATTCGCGCCGCGCAGGAAGCGATCCGGCATGGAAAACAGGCCATCATCTTGGTGCCCGAGATTGCGCTCACACCGCAAACCGTCCGGCGCTTTCTGGCCCGTTTTCCCGGGCAGGTAGGGCTGGTCCATTCGAAGCTGTCGGAGGGTGAGCGTTACGATACCTGGCGCCGGGCGCGGGCAGGCTCACTGAAGCTCATTATCGGCCCCCGCAGCGCCCTGTTTGCACCCCTGCCGAACATTGGGCTGATCGTCGCGGATGAGTGCCACGACGCCTCTTATTATCAGTCTGAGCCACCGTTCTATCATGCAGTTACCGCAGCGCAGGCGTACTCGCGTTTGACGGGGGCGGTATGTATCCTGGGCAGTGCAACGCCCACCGTCGTGCAACGCTACCAGACGACGATCCAGGAAATGAATCAATTGGACCTGCCGAACCGGGTTGTCGAGGCGGGCTTGCCTCCGGTCCAGGTTGTCGATATGCGGGAGGAACTGAAGGCGGGTCAGCGCGGGATCTTCAGCCGGCTCCTGCTCGACGAGCTCGCCTCCACGCTCGGGCGCGGCGAGCAGGTGATCCTGTTCCTGAACAGGCGCGGCACCGCGACCTATGTCTTTTGCCGCGACTGCGGACATGTGCTGCGCTGCCCGAACTGCGATATGCCTCTGACTTATCATATCGAAAGGCAGGAACCTGCCCCGGCTTTGAACGGCGCATCAAACGCCGAAAACAGGCAGGGACAAGCGCAGCTCTTCGACGCGGTGCAGAACAGGCCTTCGACCTCCAGCCTGAGATGCCATCATTGCGGATATGAGCGCGCCAAGCCAAGGACCTGTCCCTCATGTGGGAGCAGGCAGATCCGTGAATATGGCCTGGGCAGCGAGCGGGTCGAGGCTGAGGTGAGCGCAGCCTTTCCAGGCGTGCGGACGTTACGCTGGGATTGGGAAACTACACGTCAAAAGGATTCGCATGAGATGATCCTGACCCATTTCGCTGCACACCGCGCCGATGTGCTGGTCGGCACGCAGATGCTTGCAAAGGGGCTCGATCTGCCACTGGTCACCCTGGTCGGGATTGTGCTGGCGGATGTCGGCCTGTACTTCCCTGATCCCTTTGCAGGTGAACGAGTCTTCCAGGTGCTGACCCAGGTGGCAGGCCGCGCGGGGCGAAGCGAACGCGGTGGGAGAGTCGTGATGCAGACCTTTGACCCCGCGAACCAGGTGATCCGATCGGCCGCGCGGCATGACGTCAGTGGCTTTTATCAGGCGGAGCTGGAACAGCGCAGGCGACTGGGATATCCGCCCTTTTCACGTTTGGTGAGAATGGAATACCGTCATCAAGACCCAGGAATTGTGGAACACGAAGCACGCAGATTGGCAAGCAGACTCGGAGGGTTACTCGCGACTGACAACGGGAAACTGCTTACGATGATCGGTCCAGTTCCATGTTTCTTTGCGAAAATTGCAGGATACTATCGATGGCAGATCGTGCTACGCGGAGCCGACCCGGCCATGGTTTTACGAGACCGCCCTGTACAAGTATGGCTGAAGGACTGGAGGGTTGAAGTAGACCCGATAAGTTTGCTATAATGGAAAGGATATGCAAAGGAGACTGTGAGATGCGAAGTTTTTCACGGGGTCGGTCATTTCTGAAGCCGGCATGGCTATCCAGGATAAGGGTCTGAACTGAAGATGGCTTCTGAACCCCGCCGCGAAATCATCACCTGGGAGGAGGTCGATCGCCTCATCGACCATCTGATTCCGCAATTCCGACGCGAATTCACCGCGATGGTCATGATCACGCGCGGTGGGATCATCCCGGGCGGGATGCTTGCCGACGCGATGGATATTACTCACATCCTCACGGCTGCCGTTGACTTTCCCGCCCAGATCGCCAGTCAAAAATCGAAGCTCATCGTATGGCCTCAATTCATCCAGTTTCCGGCCGAGGACAAACTGCGCGGCCGGCCTACTTTGATCGTGGACGACGTTTGGGGCTCGGGGCGCACGATCACGGCTGTGAAGAACCGTGTCTCCGCGGCAGGTGGCTTCCCCGAAACTTGTGTCCTGCACTTCAACCCGCATCGTAACCTGTTCGGCTATGTCCGCCCGGATTATTATGCCGCCATCACAGACGCTTACATTGTGTATCCCTGGGAGATCGATCGCGGCGCCGACCAGGTCCTGCTACGTGAAGTGTAAAATCTCTGGACGTGAAATCCAAGGGAGTTTATCTTTTGTGATGGTTGTATCCTTAATGATTGCTCATGAAATTCAATTAGGGCAATCGCATCTTAATTGCCTGCGGCAAGGACTTTGAGGAGGTAGTCTTCTTTCCAGCCGGCTTGGAGTTGTTTGGCATGAATGCCACCTTTG